>JAAYBL010000295.1 GCA_012718945.1 Bacteroidales bacterium | reverse complement strand
GGTAACACTTCGATCCAGTGATTGTTACGCTGGTCAACCATCAGGTATTGTTCATCTGGCAACAACTCCTCTTCACTACCCAGACTGGCCAAGGTATTCAAGTCACCGGCCAAGTAGGCTCTATTCAACAGACCAACATTATACGACATCATAGCCGTATCTTTAATCGCCTCAACCAACAGGTCAGCTTGACGTTTCAATGTAAAACTGTTGAACAGCAAGTTGATTTGCTGATCCACCGTTTCCAGTCCAACAGCAGGCAAGCCTCGTTCGAGCGCCTTCCTTCTCAATAATCCATCCACTGGTTCAGGCTGTTCCTTTAAACCCAAGGCTTTCAATTGAGCCACCATGGAATACAATGTTCCTATGTACAAAGGCTTAACCTCATCGAATATGGAAATATCCATGTTAAGCGTACGTTTGATCTCAGCTGCCACCATTGCATAGTCTGTTGGCGACAACAACGTTTTCAACGAACAATCAGGCATGCTCACCGCGTTGAGCATTTTTTGCGCTCCTTGAGGATCATCAGGCAACTCACCCACAAATAACTCAGAAGACTGGCACAAAGCGATCAACGTATCCAGATGAGGAATACTGGTTGGTTCTACCATATGATGCGTGCCAAACAGGTAACTAGGTACTGTCTGTCCAGGTGCCGTAATTTTCCAACACAGCTGGGCTGACAATCCATACGTCAACAGGCAAGCAAACAAAAGACAAACAATACGTTTGGAGGTATTCATGGTGGTGAGAATGATGTGCACTGCAACGGCCGTCAGGTCTCAAACTTCAACGATTTAGCCGCGTTGGTACCTGTGATACGACCTTCATCGTAGACAAGCACCCCGTTTAAAACCGTCGTACGGACACGGTGTTGCACGGTTAGTCCCCTATAAGGCGACCAGCCACACTTTGACAAAACCAGTCCGTTGTCTATCGTAAAAGGCGCCTTTGGGTCCACCAACACAAGGTCGGCATAATACCCTTCACGGATGAATCCACGCTTAACTACCCTATATAAAAGAGCAGGTGCATGGCACATACGGGCGACCACCTGTTCCTTGGTCAAAACACCCTGAGCGGCCAAGTCAAGCATCAAAGGCAGGGAAAATTGCACCCCGGGCATTCCCGAGGCAGCCGTCAAGGCATCCCCCTCCTTCTCCGACCAGACATGTGGTGCATGGTCAGTAGCCACCACATCGATACGTCCTTGAGCTACAGCCTGACGCAACGCATCCCTGTCAGCCCTGGACTTGATGGCCGGATTGCATTTGATGGCCGTCTGTTTTTCCGCGTAATCCGTCTCATCAAACCAAAGGTGGGACACACAGGCCTCACCCGTGATGCGTTTCTCAGTCAAAGGAGACGTTGATAAGAGCGAAATTTCCTTCTCGGTACTCAGGTGCAACAGGTGCAACCTCGTATCATAAGCCGAGGCCAATTCAACCGCCCTGGCCGCCGAAGCGTAACAAGCCTCAGCCGTACGAATCAATGGATGGTAGGAAACCGGCAACACCCCACCTGTCAGCGCCATGTAACGCGCCTTGTTTGCTGCAATGATGCCTTCTGATTCGGCGTGAACAGCCACGACAGAAGGTAATTTCTTAAACAGTCCAACCAGGGTCTTTTCGTTGTCAACCAACATATTGCCAGTTGAAGACCCCATAAAAACCTTCACACCGCAAACCCTGGAAAAATCCGCTTTAAGCAGTTCCTCCAGGTTGTCATTGGTGGCTCCCAGGTAAAAAGCATAATTAGCCAGCGCATTGGCCTCACCCAGCGCCATTTTAGCCTCCCAGGCTTCCAAGGTCGTGGTCTGAGGCTTGGTATTGGGCATTTCCATAAACGACGTCACCCCACCGGCCAGAGCGGCCATGGTTTCCGACCGTAGGTCAGCCTTATGTGTCAAACCCGGTTCCCGAAAATGTACATGATCATCAATGACTCCAGGTAAGAGCCAGCAACCATGTGCTTCAAGCACATCAGCCTTCTCCAATAAAGAAGAAGGCACTTCACCCTCAAACACATGCCTAATCAGTCCATCCATTACCAGAACGGAACCCAGTACGCTCCTTCCCTCGTTGATGATCAGGGCATCGTGTATCAGCAAAGGTTTCATTGAGACTTCTTAGGGTAGGTTCTGAACCAACTGCGCCAGGTCATCTTGATGACACCAAAAACGGCCTCATTGAAAATGCCTCCGTTCATTTTGGAGACACCCAATTCACGGTTGGCAAAGACGATGGGTACTTCCTTGATGATGAATCCACATTTCCATGCTGTGAACTTCATCTCAATCTGGAAAGCATACCCTTTAAAACGAACGGCATCCAAATCGATGGTTTCCAGCACATGACGGCGATAGCACTTAAAGCCGGCCGTGGTGTCAAACACCTTCATGCCCGTAATCAAACGCACATACGTAGAAGCAAAATACGACATCAACACCCGACCAATGGGCCAGTTGACCACATTCACCACGTTACCTACGTAACGAGAACCGATGGCCAGATCAGCCCCCTCTTTTGC
>JAAYBL010000294.1 GCA_012718945.1 Bacteroidales bacterium | reverse complement strand
TATGGTTTTAATCCTGAGATTAGAGTGCGTAGAATCAATGCACTGCATGCTTACGGACCTGCCCTGACCGCTGTCAAAACCAGTCATCCCCAAGATATTTATTTTTATAAGCAGGCATCTACTTCATAGCTGCGTTGCATTGTCAGGTCACATACGTTAGTATGCTCCCATCCAATGCGCCTTGTGGCTTCGTAGCTACCTACTACTAAAAAAAATCTCCTTCTTAAAAGAACGCTTTCTAAAGAGCGATGATCAGAGAATACCATTTAAAGAACGATGTTCGGAGAAAGTGAGATCTCTTTTCGCTGCAAAGGTACGGAAAAGTTTGGGTAATGGTGAAAGCAAACGCTTAAAGAAAGTGTGATAGCTAGAAGGCACAAAAGCCAATCCGATTTATTGTTGCGAATAATTTTATTGGATTGATTTGCTGTTGTCCCCTTTTTAATACCTTTAAGCCCTGAGGAACGGGTACTGGAGTCAATACCCGACTCCGTAAGGGGAGCGGTCTCGAAGGAGAAAAAAAAGAGAGCGATCCCGTCAGGGGGGGCGGCCTCGAAGGAAAGAAACAAACTAGAAGGTGTTTTCTAAGGAATAAAAAACCGCGAAACAGTAACGTTCCGCGGTTTCATATAAAGAGACCTTGCAGCCTTATTTCGCGTAGCTAACAGAGCGCGTTTCACGGATAACCGTGATTTTCACCTGACCCGGATACGTCATTTCATCCTGAATCTTTTTAGCGATATCAGTGGATAAGCGTTCGGTTTCCTTGTCATCAATCTTATCGGCGCCAACAATGACACGCAACTCGCGACCAGCCTGAATAGCGTAAGTCTTGAGAACCCCGGGGTAGGACAGCGCCAGCTGTTCAAGGTCGTTGAGGCGTTTGATGTAAGCCTCTACGATTTCACGACGGGCACCAGGACGAGCACCGGAGATGGCATCACAAACCTGAACAATGGGAGCCAGGAGAGAGGTCATTTCCACTTCATCGTGGTGAGCACCAATGGCGTTGCAAATTTCAGGCTTTTCCTTGAATTTCTCCGCCAGTTTCATGCCAAGCAGGGCGTGCGGTAATTCCGGTTCGTCATCGGGCACCTTGCCTATATCGTGCAAGAGACCGGCGCGGCGAGCTTTCTTAGGATTGAGCCCCAGCTCAGACGCCATGGTGGCGCAGAGGTTGGCTGTTTCACGGGCATGCTGCAGCAGGTTTTGACCATAAGATGAACGGTATTTCATACGGCCCACCATGCGGATAAGTTCGGGATGCAGACCATGGATACCCAGGTCGATGGTGGTGCGTTTGCCAGTTTCGAGGATTTCTTCTTCGACTTGTTTGCGAACTTTGGCCACCACTTCTTCAATACGGGCGGGGTGGATGCGACCATCGGTGACCAGCTGATGCAGGGCCAGGCGGGCGATCTCGCGGCGTACGGGGTCAAAACCCGACAAAACGATGGCTTCAGGCGTGTCGTCTACGATGATTTCGATACCGGTTGCGGCTTCCAGAGCCCTGATGTTACGACCTTCGCGGCCGATGATACGGCCTTTTATTTCGTCGGAATCAATGTGGAAGACGGTGACGGCGTTCTCAATGGCGGTCTCAGTGGCAACACGCTGGATGGTCTGCACCACGATGCGTTTGGCTTCCTTGTTGGCCGTCATTTTGGCTTCATCCATGATTTCGTTGATGAAGGAGGAGGCTTCCGTCTTGGCTTCTTCCTTGAGTGACTCGATGAGGCGGTCTTTGGCTTCATCGGCAGAAATACCGGATAAAGCTTCCAATCTGTCTATTTCCTGACGGTGGAGTTTCTCCATTTCCACCTTCTTTTTCTCAATGACTTCGAGCTGGGCATCCATGTTTTCCTTGGACTGTGACAACTCGTTTTTCTTGCGTTGAAGCTCTTCGAGGCGCTGGTTGATTTGTAGTTCCCGTTGTTTGAGCTTGGATTCAACAGCTTGAATCCTGGCGTTGCGCTGGTTAACCTGTTTTTCCAAATCGGCTTTAAGTGAAAGGAATTTCTCCTTGACTTCCAGCATCTTGTTTTTTTGAATCACTTCGGCTTGGGCTTCAGCTTGCTTCAGGGTGTTCTTGTATTTGGAGTTGAGGACAAACCGGATGGTAATCCAGGTGACCGCTCCGCCTCCCAAGAACGCACCAATGAGGGATAGTATGGCTGACATAGTGGTTTTTGTTGTTATGTATTATAAAAAACGCACCACAACACACAGGGGTAACCTGTGGCCTGCAGTGCGGTGCTTACTTAAAAAACGATGGCCTACCTTAAAAAGGCATCCAACTCCTTGGTCAGCGCGGCGATGCGTTGCTCGTAAGCGGTCGTATCGCTTGACTGGTTTGCCTTGAGGCTTTCTATAGCCAGTTGGCAGGCCACCATGGCCAGGAGGTCTTTCAGATCAAGGCCGGATTGACTTACGTCGAAGTGATTCCGGTATTGAGCTAATTTATCGTTTACCAATCTGCCTGCTTCCCTGAACAAGGCTTCTTCGCTGCGTTTTATCCTCAACGGATAGTGCTTGTCGGCCAGGAAGAGGTTTATGGTGAAAGAATCTGTCATTGTTCTTATTCGTTTATAAGCTCAATGCATTTGTCTATTTCCCGCACAATGCTTGACAACGTTTGCTGAGCTTCCTTCACATCTTTTTTGCCGAAAGATACGAGACCAGCCAGCTTTAGGTTATCATAACGGGCTTCCAACTCACTGAGGTTTTGCTGCGCTGCTTCGAGGGCCTTGTCCTTGTTGGCTAATGTGCCCTCCAAGACTTCTTTCTCTTCCCTCAGCGACTTGCAAAGCAACATCAGTTGTCTGACTCTGGTTTCTAAGGTTGTCAGTAACTTTTGCTGTTCCTCCGTCATATGGATACCAGTTAATTCACAAAGTTACACCTTTGTTTGACTAAATACAAATTTCCGACTTGTTTTTTAATCGTTAAGTTGGAAGGGGTGGTGAAAAAAAATGGGGTCGACAACGCTGTGCCGACCCCTTCTGGTGTATTGTTGAGAGGTGAGATTCAGTAGACTATCAACGTACCATGACCTTAACAGTGCCTTCTTGCGTCTTTACCAACCAAAGGCCTGGTTTTACCACAAGGCCACTGGTTGCCTGATCGGGTTGGAAGGAACCCATAGATTGTCCAAGGCTGTTGTAGAGGGTGACGGGTTGTGTAGCGCCTTCCAGTACGATGGTGCTATTGGAGCTGTACACCTTGATGGTTGCCAAGGTCGTCTTATCCAGTCCTACGTACCCCTTGGTCTGGACGTCCCACCAGAAACGCACCCCATTGTTGACTTCGATGCGTTCGGTGAACTCACTGGCCTTCGGATTGAATGTCATGAGTACCATGATGTCGTCGTCTACCTTGGAGGCTGGTGCCGGTATGGTCAGATAGCTGTCAGAGTAGTTCCCTGTTTCCGAGTTCAGTACAGAACGGGTCACGGTGTAGGTAACCGGAACGGTGTAGTTGCCAGCTCCATCGTTGGCGAATACGCCTGCGCTGTCAAGGAACTGGTATTTGCTGGGCGGGAATTCCACATCGTTGATGATGGTCAGCGGGGCAACCCTATCCTTGTCTTTGAGGTAAACCTGGACGTAGCCGACGTTTTCCTTAATGGTGTAGGGTGAGTAGGTGCCTGCACCGCCTTGGTTATAAATGATACCGCTGGTCACAGCAGGAGCTACCCAGGAGGGAGCGCCCCATTCCACGCTGAAATCATCGAAAATGACGATGGGGTCATAGGTGTCTCTGGATTGGGGCGAGTTCGTGCCCTTGGTTACAATGTGAATGTAAACCTTGGTGTTGAAACGGGCTGAATCAATGCCCAGTTCCTTGGCCAGTTTAACGACCTTTTTACCTGAACCGGTGACGTAGAAGTTTTCAAGGGTGTCAACGACGTTGGCTGCGCTGACGCTACCCAGGAAGACAATCAGGTCGTAGGAAGCGGTAAGCCCCGTATTGCCGGCATCATAGGTGTCCATGGTGAACGAGAGGTCGGTGGTGGGAGCAAAGCCGGTCAGGTTGATTTGGAAGCCATACTCAACGCGTTTGTATTGACCGGGATAGCAACCGAAGGCTTGGTTGGTGGTATCACCCTTGACCACGTCAAAGAGGCAGGCCGCCGGTTTCCAGTACTGGTTACGGGCTGAGTCGGCCGTTGTTGCATTCAAGGCCATGTGCTTCTTCATGATGTTGATCAATGAGTCGGTGCTGGCTACGTAAGTCGGATTGCCGTTGTTGCCGTAGTTGTCGCATTTGAAGTCACTGGCTACCACTGCGGCGGTCGACGTTTCGTCCGGATAAACCTTGACCTGAAGACCTTTTTGTGTTTGGCATTTGGCAAAGTTGACGGTAGTTTCGGTGTAGGTGCTTACATTCTTGGTCGTGTTGAAATGAGCCAGGAAACTGTACGTGCCTAGCGTGTCCTTGTAAGTTTGGCCGATAACTTCGTTGCTTTGGAGGCGGAATTGTGCTGAGGCTGTGCCAGCCAGGAGCAAAGCGCCCGTTAAAAAGAGTAGCTGTTTTCTCATGAAAGATGGTTTTAAAAAGTGAAACAAGGGCTGCCACCTAGATGGGGCAACCCTTGTTGGTTGGTTAAGCGGGTTTAACGAACCATTACGCGGATGGTCTCGTTGTCGGTACGCAAGATGTAGACGCCCTTACCCTTCACGTCGATGCCTTGAGTGGCTTGTTCGGCGGTGAAGACACCGACTCGTTGACCCAGCACGTTGAAGACAGTGACGGGTTTTTGAGCGTTGTTCAGGTAAATGAAGCCGTTGTTGCTCCATGCAATCAAATTGCTGGGTTTAACAGTCTTCAAGGCTGTCCATGCCGGCGGCGTGGTGGTGTTGGTGTACCAACGTGGGTCACCGATGGGCTTGCCGCCCAAACCAGCCGTCATCAAGGGTGACTGGGTGTACATTTCCAGATCCATGGTGGTGTCGGCCTTGGCTTCGTCTACAAACAAGCGGGTTGTGATACCGAGGCTGTCTTTGGTGAAGGCCTTGTACGCGTTGTAGGTATAGGAAGACGTATTGGTCAACGGGAGGTTGCGGTCAAAACCGGCGGCGAACATTACGGAGTCTTCGTAGAAGAAGTTGTTCAGTACATCTACCTTAATCTTGGTGGCATGTACGCTGTCTTTGGCGTTGAACAGGTGCAGACGGAAGTTCTTGAAGTGGTCGTATTCCCAATTCTTGTAGAAGAGGTTATTGTTTACGGCTACGTTCATGGCTACACCACCCATGTGGTTGGTGAATTCGATGAAGTTACGTACGCTGGTACCATTGCCACCAAAGCGGTAGAAGGTGTTGTTCTCAACGGTAATGTTCATCAACGAATCCTTGCTGGACGTTTTTTGACGTCCGATGTTCAAGAACTGGTTGCCATGGAAACTGTGGATGGTGTTGTTACGCAAGGTGATGTTGTCGAATTCATAAGCACCACTGTTGCGCCACTGCATGAAGGTCTGACCGTGGGTACCCGCGGGTGTCGTGGCTCCAAAATTGAAGATCAGGTTGCCTTCGAAGACAAAGTCCTTAACCACAGATTTGTCGCTGCCGTTTGCATCAAGGATGCGGCCACCGCCAGATTTGCCCAGGTTGATGAAGCTGTTGTCCTTTAAAGTCAGTTGGCCCAGGATGGAGTCGCTGCCTTGGATGATAATAGGAGCCGTTCCTTCGGCTTCGGTCTTGTCCGTAGCGTTGAACGTGAGCCCTTCGATGGTGTAATCCTTGAGCTTCATTTTGTTTGTTTTTGACTTGAAGGAGCCAAAGACAACAGGATTGTGGTCGGGGGCAGGTTTGATGGTCAGGCTCATGAACTCGGTCGGATAAACAAATCCGGTCGTGCCCAGGTTGTAGAAGCCACCTTCGTCCTGGCAGTTTTCCAGTTCGATGACATCACCGTCGGCCGGGAATTCAATGGCGGCCTGCAATTCAGCCAAGGTTTTGACCCTGGTGGTCTGTGCAGTCTGACGATAAACGTACATGGAAGGAGCACCGATGGGGGCACCGTTGACACCGGCCTTGAAGAGCGGGTGGGACTTCAGGATGGAGAGATCCAGTGTGGTGTCGGCTTTGGCTTCATCCATGAAGGGAGAGGTCTTTAAACCGAGGCTATCCATGGTGAAGGCCTTGTATGCCGTGTAGGTGTAGCTTGACGTGTTGGTCAACGGAAGGTTTTGCGTGAAGTTCTTATCAAACATCACGGAGTCTTCATAGAAGAAGTTGTTCAGCACATTGAGCTTGATCTTGGTAGCGTGTATGCTGTCCTTAGCGTTGAACAGGTGCAGGCGGAAGTTCTTGAAACGGTCGCTGCGGTATTCCCAATTCTTGTAGAAGAGGTTGTTGTTCACGGCCACATTCAAGCCTACACCACCCATGTGGTTGGTGAATTCGATGAAGTTGCGCACGCTGGTACCATTGCCACCGAAACGGTAGAACGTATTGTTCTCGATGGTGATGTTCATCAGGGAATCCAGGCTGGATGTCTTCTGACGGCTGATGTTCAGGAACTGGTTGCCGTGGAAACCGTGGATCACGTTGTTGCGCAGCGTGATGTTGTCGAATTCGTAGGAACCGCTGTTACGCCATTGCATGAAAGTCTGACCATGGGTTCCGGACGCTGTGCCTGCACCAAAGTTGAAGACCTGGTTGTTTTCGAAGACAAACTTCTTGACAACGGACTTATCACAACTGTTGGCATCGACGATACGACCACCGCCACTCTTGCCCAGGTTGATGAACTGGTTGTTCTTCAGTGTCAAGGTGCCCATGACGGAGTCGTTGGCCAGCATGAAGATGGGTGCACATGCTTCGCCATCGGCCTTGTCAGTGGCGTCAAAGATGAGGCCTTCGATGGTGTAGTCCTTGAGCTTCATTTTGGCTGTTTTCGATTTGAAGGTACCGAAAACAACGGGGTTGTGACCGGCTGCCGGTTTGACAGTCAGGCTCATAAATTCAGTCGGATAGTCAAAGCCAGTAGAGCTGAGGTTGTAGAAGCCTCCTTCGTCCTGGCAGTTTTCGAGTTCGATCACGTCACCGTCTGCCGGGAATTCAATGGCATATCTCAGTTCAGCCAAGGTTTTGACCTTAGTGGTCTGTGGTGTGGAGCGATAGACATACATGGAGGGGTTACCGATGGGAGCACCATTGAGACCTGCCTTGTAGAGAGGGTTGGTCTTCAGAATGGAAAGATCCAGTGTGGTGTCGGCTTTGGCTTCGTCCAGGAAAGGAGAAGCTGTCAGGCCAAGGCTGTCCATGGTGAAAGCTTTGTATTCCGTATAGGGGAATGTTGTGCTGTTGGTGATGGGCAGGTTCTGAGTGTAAGGACTGGTAAATGCAACAGAGTCTTCGTAGAAGAAGTTGTTTTGTACATACAGCTTCATTTTGGTACCCTGGATGCTGTCTTTACGGTTGAAGAGGTTGAGTTTGAAACACTTCTTGTTCTTGTAATCCCAGTTCTTGTAGAAAAGGTTGTTGTTGACCTTAATGTTGGCGGCTACACCACCCATGGCGTTGGTCCACTCGATGAAGTTGCGGTCGGATGTGCCATTACCACCAAAACGGTAGAACGTGTTGTTCTCAATGGTGATGTTGATGGTGGAATCCTTGCTTGTCGTGTTTTGGCGACCGTAGTTGAAGAAGATGTTTCCGTGGAAATTATGGAAGGTGTTGTTTTTGATCGTGACGTTGTCACTTTCATAACCAGGATTGGTGTTGTTCCATTGGAACAGTGTTTGTCCGTGTACACCAGGACCACTGATACCACCGTAGTTGTCTACGATGTTGTTTTCAAAGTTGATGGCTTTGATGACGGCGCCTTGCGGGGTCTTTACCTGCAGCAAGCGAGCGCCGCCGGATTTACCTAGGTCGATAAATGAGCAATTCTTGATGTTCATGGCTACCAGGATGGAGTCTGCCCCATTGTTGAAGAAGAAGGGCATGTTGGCTTCCTTGTCATAGGCAGCGGCAGCCTTGAAGGTCAGTCCGTCGAAGTTGATGGTGTTCAACTTCATCTTGCGGGTACCGTATGATTTGAAGGTACCGAAAAGAACGGGTTTTTCACCGGGAGCTGGTTTCAAGGTCAGGTTGACGAAGTTGACCGGGTAGTTGATACCGGCGTCAGTTAAATAGTAATAGCCGAGGGTGTCGGCGCAGTTTTTTAAATAGATGGTACGGTCGGCGGTAGCGTCGGCGATAACAGTTTTCAGGTCGGCCACATTGTCAACGGTGACTTCGTCGGCCACATCGTTGATGTTACGCCACTTGGCATCGAAGGTGATGTTTTTCAGATAGCTGTACTGAGGATCCCAGAATGAGCCGTCATCTTTGGTGTTGTCACTCCAGAAGGAGCCAGCTCCAAAGACCAGCGAGGCTGCATTTTTGAAAAAGCTCATCATCTGAGTGTAATCGGTCAAGGTGCCAGCGATTTTGACAGCCGTGCTGCTTTGATTGAAAGCAAGTGTGTCGTTCACATACATGGCGTAACCGGCTGTCGAAAAGACCAGCTTGACTGTGTTCCAGGTGCTGTCCATAAAACTGGAGTCAATACCGTAATTATCCAGGTTGGCGTCAATCCAACCTCCTTTGGCGTTATAGCCAAGGTAAGAACCGTTGGTCAGGTACATACGACCCAATGTGGGGTCATAGATGGAGAATAAGGCACCCAACACCTTGATGTCGCCGTAATTCTTGACATCAAAGGAGATGGTGGCTTCATTGAATGTTTTGTCCTTGAATGGGTTAGGGTAGGACAACAGCGGGGAGGCAATCTTGGATGAGACTTTGGCCACATCCAACACCAACTCCGAATCCACCGAGTCGGTATACGCGGTGTCGATGGCTCCGATGTTGATGGTTGTCTGGGCGGTGAGGGTTAGCGCCGCAAACAAAGACCACAAAAAGAGTAGCGGTTTCTTTTTCATAATGGTTCGTTTAAGGTATAAAAGATAAAGCTTGGCAGCAACAGCATGCTGTGCTGTGCTGTACTGTACTATTTTCACAAAGTACGGGATAATTTTTCTATCAAGTCCGTGTAAGGACTATGTTTTACAGCAGGTTTTGGGAAAAATCAAGCCTCTTCGATGCGGCGTACCAACACTTTGTCAATGCGGGCGGCGTCCATGTCCACGATTTCCATTTCGAAATTCTTCCAGCGCAGGGTTTCGGCGGTGGTGGGGATGTGTTCTAGTACGTCTAAAATGAGGCCACTCAGGGTGTTGAAGTCGTGTTCCTGGTAGAGGTCTTCCATATCGAAGTAGGCCAGGAAATCGTAAAAAGAATACTGACCGTCTACCAGCCAGGTACCGTCGTTTCGTTCCACAATCTGTTCATCGTGTTCGTCTGGTTCCATGATGTTGCCCACCAGCGCTTCCATCAGGTCGTTGAGGGTGACGATGCCCTGAATGCTACCGAATTCATCGGTAACCAGGGCGTAAAATTGCTGGCTCTTGCGGAACAGTTCCAGCACATTGTAGCCGCTCATTGTTTCGGGCACGAACTGGGCGGGTTTGAGGTAGTCACGGAGGCAAAAGTTTTCATCACCGAAATGGGCGAAAAAGTCTTTGAGGAAGACGACACCGGCAATGTCATCCAATTGCTCGCTGGCTACCGGGTATACGTTGTGAACGGTCTTTTCAATGATGTCTCTGATTTCGTCGAGGGGGTCTTCTACGTCAAGCCATACCAGGTCGTTGCGGTGGGTCATCAAGGAATTGACATCCCTGTCGCCCAGGTTGAAGACGCGTTCCACGATGTCGTGTTCTACCAGTTGGATTTCGCCGTCGTCGGTGCCTTCCTGCAGGATGGCCTTGATCTCATCTTCGGTGACCTTGGTGCTGCTGCTCTGTGGAATGCCAAACAGTTTCATGAACCCTCTGGTGCTGACGGATAAGAGCCAGACAAAAGGGGAGCCTATCTTGGAAAAGAAGTTCATGGGAGCGGCGACAATGCGGGCCACTTTTTCAGGGTTGTTCATGGCGATGCGCTTGGGTAGCAATTCGCCGAAGATGAGTGTCAGGTAAGTGACAATCAGAACGATGACGGTCACCGAAATGCTGTAAGCAGCGGTTTCGAGGCCGTCGATGGGAATACGGGCAATCTGGACGGAAAGCCAATCGGCGATGCTGGAACCGGAGAAAAGACCGGTCAGGATACCAACAGTCGTGATGCCGATTTGGACGGTGGAAAGGAATTTGTCGGGTGCACCGGACAAGTCGATGGCTTGTTGAGCTTTTTTATCGCCACGTTTGGCATCACTCTCCAACCTGGACCTCTTCATAGAGACCAGAGACATTTCGGACAAAGAGAACCAACCGTTAAGCAGGATCAGACCCAGAATTATGAAGATCTCCATACGAGAGCAACCGATAGTTGCTGCAAATGTCGTTATTTATTTTTTGATTAACAAACAGTTTGGAACAGCAAGTCGGGGGACTGCCCGCTCGCTGTTCCAAACGGCATTTGACGAGCTTAGGCATTAGGGTAGAAACCACTTGCCTGTGACTGCCTGGCCTTCAAAAGTAAGTTTGTACAGGTAAAGGGTTTGCGACTGTACGTTTGTAAGTGAGGTGCTCAGCTTGCCAGCCGATTGCCAGCCGTTTATTGGCGTTGCTACATGCCGCCCATCGATGGTGTACACATCCAGGCGCAGGTGGCCAGCGCTTCCCAAGGTGGCATAGAGTTCGTTGCCAGCGGTATAGATGGTGTGTAGCCCCATGTTGGCTGGTAGCCTTAGTTGTGACTGGCCCACTACGAAGACAGCTGTATCGCCACCCTGGAAACTGATTTCTGCCAGGGCTGACCAGGTGCTGCCGTCTTTGGCTCTGGCTCTGATGGTTCCGGGGCCTGCTATGCGCAGGGCATTGGCGTATTGGCTGGCGGTGGGGGCAATGGCTGAACTGCCTGTCGTCCTGGGGTCACTGCCGTCCAAGGTGTAATAGATGCTGCCCTTGGCGGCCGTCATGGTCAGGTCGTGGTAGGTGGTGAGGTCTCCACCTTTGCTGTTGAAGACGGGTGGTTCCACCGAGGGCCAATACCCAGCGTCCTTGAACTGTTTCAGTACGATGGCTGAGCGCTGGGGTAGGTATTGGCCGAGCAGGTAGTCTCTGCGGGGAATCCAGTGGTCGTTAAGGGTGTAGAGGGGGTAACCGCTCACTTTCTTCAAGTCCCTAAGGTAGTCGCCCCAGCGCGCCGATTCGGCCACCATGGCGGTGTCGATCTCATCGGCCATGGCTTTGTACAGTGGTACTGTGTGGGCCGGTGTCAGGGCACCATCGTTGTAAAAATGCTTGTACAGACGGTCGGCCACCTTGAGTTTGAAGTCGGCGTTTTTGGATAAGTTTGAAAAACGTGTGGTCAGTTCACCGTTGATGACCTTGACTAAGTTTAAGTTGACATCACTCAAAATGGTTTCGGCGTCCCAGACCAGGTGGACAAATCCCAATCCCGGTTCAACGCGGTTGCGGGCCGTATACCAATTGTTCTTGTCCCAGTCTAAGTTTCCGATGTAGTAATTCGTCAACATGTAGTCAATGTAATTATCCATGTCGAGCAGTTGCTCGTCGAGCAGGCTGTTGTAATTAGATCCGCTGGCAAGGCTTTGCATACGCTTGAAAGCTACGTTGTTGCCGTCCATTATTTCATCATCGTTGATCACATCAAAGTCTACGTCTTCGCCGGGTTGGTATTCGCTCATAAAGTCGTTGTTGAGTTTCTCAGCCAACTTATAGACTCCCCAGTACAGGCCATTGATGTACAGGTGGATGGGGCGTTCATGAGGGCTGATCTGGCCCATGTCGCGGTGTAATTGTTTGGCCAGTTGATCCTTGATGTATTGGCTGTTGGCTGGATTGTGTGTGGAATTATCCTTGATCCAGGCATAGTTGTAGGTGGAACGTACTACCAGGTGGTCGAAGCGTTCGGCTGAACCTTTTTGGTCGAACACCTTGTAGTTGAGTTTGGAAGCGCCGTACTTCTTGCGGAAGGAGAGTCTGAAAGAATGTTTGGGGGAATTCATGGCTTTGCGGCTGTTGCCCCCGTGGAGACGCAGGCCGCAATTGATCTGGAAGCCCTTGCCGGATGCGGGGTCGAAGTATTCCACCGAAGTGGGGCGTTCCCAATCGGCACCGAGTGTTTTTAATTTGATGGTACTATTGATCAAAACATCTCCCGTATAAATGTAAATACCCCCGGTATCTGGATCGATGGTGTGCGAAAAGAGATACCCGGGATTGGTGACGATGCAAAGACTGGGCAGGCTCTGTAAGGCTGCTGGTAGCAAAGACTGGTAACTGGGGTTGCTGACGATGTCAGGGTCCATGCCGTAATCGGCGGGCGCATATTTTTCAGGATCTTGTAAACTCCAGTAATTACCCCACTCCGCCGGGTACCCTGCCGGCTGGTCTGGTTGCTGAACGATATCGTTGGCGAAAAGATAGGTGTGGGTGATGACTTCGCTGGTCAGGCCATTGCTGACATTGACGGCGCTCAGCGGGGTGGTTTTGCTGATGGTCAACGGAGCCGAATACACCTGCCCGTAGGTGGCCGTGGGACGGGAGCCGTCGGTGGTATAGCGGATGGTAGTGCCTGGATCGGCCACCATCAGGCTGACGGTAACGGGGTCGGTGTAGAAGCCCCTGGTGTTAGAGAACAAGGGCGCCTGCACTTGGGTACCCAGCGTGTTGCCTTCACCCGGAGTAGGGGTACGGAAATAGGTGGGCTGGTTTAGGTAGTGGCCGTAGGAAACATCGGTTTGTTGGGCAGGGAAGGGGTCGTAAGCGTGAGCAATGAGGCCACTGTCGGGTTCGATCAAAGCCAGAAACTCGCCGCCACCTGACAATTTGAAGTTGGTATGCAAAGAGGCGCCGGTTACCCGTTTGTCCTTGCCGGACGCGTAAACCACCAGGTACTCGCCTGGGTTAAGCGTGATGGCTGGAAAGAGCCATTGTTGTGGTTCATCGGCTTTGTCGGTCAAGGCCCATCCGTCGAGGTTTACGGCTGTTTCCCCGGGATTGTACAGTTCTATCCAATCGGAATAATCGCCGTCATTATCCTGTAATCCTGTGCTGTTGAGGGCTAAAAATTCAGTAATGAGCAGGCGGTGGCTTCCCGTAGCATTAAGGGTAAACAGTATAACGGTGAGCAAAAAGGCCAGCAAGGTGATACGTAGGATGAATGGGCGTTTCAGGTACATGATTCGTTTGAAGTAGGTTCGATTTAGGTTCTTGTCGGATTGTCGGTACGACAATCGGGGGGCAAATAAAGCGACTTTCTAAACAGGTTAATGCGCCCTCGCGAAAACATCTACCATTTTTGAACAAAATTCTCCCTGGCTATGTTCAATTGTCCAGGGGGGTAAGATTAGCAGACTTGCAAAGAATCGTTATATTTGCAGTAAGCTATAGGGGGAAAGTTCCAAAAGAAGTAAACTATGATATTGAAGTGTATTAGCCGTATCCAGCGGGTTGTTAATCGTCGTTTTTTAATGTTTTTGACTGGAAGCATGATGGTGCTTTCAGCTTTTGCTGGTATTGGACAACGCTTTCCTGCTGAACGAAAGGTCATCAAGGATCCGGTTACCGGAGCCAAACTGGTGTTCCTGACCACAGCCCCCAACATGGGTGACCAAAAAATCTATCAAACCCACAATCAATGGACAGCCGACAGTCAGTGGCTGGTGTTCCGGTCAAACCGGGTGAAAGGCGAAGCCATGGCCGTACACGAAAAGACGGGTGCGCTGGTGCAGGTTACAGAAGGCGGGTATATGGGTATGCTCAATCTGGCCCGTCGCTCCATGAAACTATACTTTATGCGTGCTGTTCAACGGGACAGCCGTGCCATACAGGTCATCGAAGTTGACCTTGAACGCCTGTTTTCAGACAGTGAAAAAGGCAAGCTGCAAGCCCCAGAGGTGTATCAACGCATCTGCGGTACCACACCCGAAAGCATGGGGGCCGGCGGGGATATGGCCCTTGATGCCGATGAGGAGTGGGTTTATTTCAGGGTGGGCCGTCAGGAAGCGGCCAGACACCTGGCCGACAGTGTCAAACCGTATGAAAACTATGGTCCACGCCATATGGGGGCAGGACCGTCCGGCATAGCGGCCATGCATCTTAAAACAGGTGCCACTAAACATGTGGTGTCCGTTCCTTTTCAAGTAGGTCATATTCAGACGAATCCCTGGGTGCCTGGCGAACTGGTATTCTGTTGGGAAACAGGCGGTAAAGCGCCACAACGGACATGGACGGTGCGGTCTGATGGTAGTGAGTTGCGCCCTGTTTACCGGGAAAGCGACAGGGACTGGGTGACCCACGAAGCCGTTATCACCAGGGATGAAGTGGCTATGGCCATCATGGGACACCGCCCCATCAGAGAGCCCGGGACAGTCGTTGAACACGGTGAGGCAGATCCCACCAATCCAGGCCAGGAGTCGGGTTGGGGAGAGGCTGGCACCAGGGAAAGTCCTACAGGATTGGCTGTGGTCAATTTGCGTACACGGGCCATCCAACTCGTAGGACAACCAACAACCGGCAGTGGCTTCTGGCACGTGGCCGGTTCGTCCGATGGCCGTTGGGTGGCCGGGGATGATTTTGCCCGCAATATCTATCTGATTGACAGGCAATCGGGGTGTATGCACTTACTTTCTACAGGCCACAAACCCACGGCTGCTGACCATCCGCATCCTACGTTCAGCCCCGATGGCACCAAAATTCAAATCCAATCGGCCATGCTTTCCGAAGACGGTCGCTCTATGAATATTTGCATTATTCACCTTCCCAAGCAGTTGCTTAAACGAACCCAACTCACCAAATAATCCACGACCGGGCAGCCGTTCACCAATCCAAAAGCACCTATGAAAAAAGTGGTCAGTTTTTTTGCCTTTATTCTGGTTGGTCTAATTCTTTTGTTGGGCCTTTTACCCTTGTTGTTTATCGGCAGGGCCTCCGATTTGGTAAAAACGCAATGTGAACAAAACCTGCAGGCTCAGGTTGATTTTGACAAGTTGTCACTGAGTTTGCTACGCAACTTCCCCCGTTTGACGGTGACCTTGAACGGACTTGAAGTGGTGGGTGTAGACACGTTCAGCCAGGATACCTTGGTTGAGGCCGATAAGATCAGGTTGGTGGTGAACCTGGCCACCATATTAAGTAAGGAGGGCGTCAACATCCAACACATCCAGCTGGAAAAGCCCAGGATTAATGCCCTTGTATTGGCCGATGGCAGGGCCAACTGGGATATCACCAAACCGGACACAATGCCCGATACCCCTTCGGAAGACAGTTCCAGTGTCCGATTACAGTTGCGCAAGATAAGCATTGACGATGCCTGCATCACTTTTGAAGACAGGAGTTCGGGAATGAAAGCCGCCGTTGATCATTGGACGGGCACACTCAAGGGTGACTTGTCGGCAGCCAAAAGCCGCATCGAAACGACGTCACTCATAGAAGCGCTGTCGTTTGAATACGGCGGTGTGTCTTATGTGAACAAGCTTAGGCTGGAAGCCGACCTGGCCCTGGATGCCGATTTGGAACATTCCGTATTTGCTTTAGCCACCAATACCATCCGTTTGAATGCCATGGAACTGTCCCTCCAAGGTTCAGTGGCGACGCCCGATACGTCAACGCTTCGATTGGACCTGACGCTTAACACAGAAAAAGTGACCTTCAAGGACCTCTTGTCCATGGTGCCCTCTTTGTATAAAAAACAGTTTGACGCCCTTGAGGCAAACGGTGAATTGGCGTTGTCAGCCTGGGTCAAAGGAGATATGACAGGTGATCAGTATCCTGCGTTCAATCTGGGTTTGTCGGTGAAGGACGGTGCTTT
>JAAYBL010000293.1 GCA_012718945.1 Bacteroidales bacterium | reverse complement strand
TCTTCACGCCCAATCGTTTGCTTTCTGATTCGCGGCCGTTCTTTGAACTACCGACGCCTTTCTTATGTGCCATTGTTCTATTCGATTAGGGGTTATGCAACTACTTCGTTAATCTTAATCTCGGTCAAGCATTGACGATGACCATTCTTTTTGTGGTAGCCTTTTCTGCGTTTTTTCTTGAAGACAATCACCTTGTCACCTTTGAGGTGGGAGAGAACTTCACAAACAACTTTGGCACCTTTAACAGTGGGTTCACCCACTTTGACCTTACCATCGGCGTCGACCAACAGTACTTTTTCAAATTCCACCACAGCGCCACGTTCGGCTTCCAGGCGGTGAACATACAACCTCATGCCAGCTTCGGCCTTGAATTGCTGTCCTGCGATTTCTACGATTGCGTACATCTAGTAATGCGTTTCAAATTATACTCCGGAAGGTGGGTTGCTTGCGCAGCGCCGCTTGATGACCTTACTCGAATCGAGGTGCAAAAGTAGGGATAATTTGAGAAACAACCAAATACTGTTTCAAAAATTACAACTTGTTCGCTACCAGATACCGTTCAGCCTCAATGGCAGCCTGACAACCAGAGCCGGCAGCGGTGATGGCCTGACGGTAATGAGGGTCAGCAACGTCGCCCGCAGCAAAGACACCGGCCACGTTAGTAACGGGGGTGCCAGGTATGGTTTTGATGTAACCCACTTCATCTACGTCAATCCAGGGTCTGAAGATGCCAGCGTTGGGTGTATGACCGATGGCCAGGAAGAAGCCGTCGATAGCAATGTCGACCGTGGTTTCATCGGGTTGGCCGCGGCGTTTCACCAGGTGAGCGCCTTCCACACCGTTTTCACCGAAAAGACCCAGGGTCTCGTGTTCGAAGAGAACAGTGATTTTGGGGTTGGTAAGCACGCGTTCCTGCATGATCTTGGAGGCCCTCAGGAAAGGCTTGCGAACGATGAGGTAGACCTGTGAGGCCAGACCGGCCAGGTACGAAGCTTCTTCGCAGGCTGTGTCGCCCCCGCCAACAACGGCAACGGCCTTTTTGCGGTAGAAGAAACCATCGCAGGTAGCGCAGGCGGAGACGCCCATGCCAGCGTATTTGGCTTCGTCGGGTAATCCCAGGTATTTGGCGGTGGCACCCGTGGCGATGATGAGGGTGTCGCAGGTGATGACTTTTTCGCCGTCAATCGTAATCTTATAGGGCGCCTGAGATAAGTCGGAGGCGGTGGCTACACCCCAGCGGACATCGGTGCCAAAACGGGAGGCCTGTTTGCGTAGGTCTTCCATCATGTCGTTACCGGAAACGCCCTCGGGATAGCCGGGGAAGTTTTCAATGTCGGTGGTGGTGGTCAACTGGCCGCCAGGTTGCATCCCTTCGTAAAGGATGGGGGAGAGGTTGGCTCTGGCTGCATAAATGGCGGCGGTGAAGCCGGCGGGGCCCGATCCGATGATCAGGCAGCGTGTGTGTTCGGTTTGTGCTGTCATTATGATGATTTTTTGTGTTGGTAATGCGTTACAGCCTCAAGTCGATGACCTGATTGCTGGGGTAATCCTTGGCCGGGTAAACAAAGAGGTTGTCGGGATAGGTCTGCTTCGTCTGGTAAGTCGGAATAGTGATCAAGGTGCCCGATTGATCTTTGTTGACAATGTTGATTTGCATGGGGCGCAGCGAGTCCTTGTCAAACAAGGCAATGATGTCCTTCAGGGTGCTGTATTTATTCTTGGGAGTCAACGTGATGCAGTGGACCTGCTTGCCGTTGTACGGTTTCAATCCCTGGTAGCTGCTGGCGTAGCCGTGTTTGTACAACTGAAACACATTGACCGGATTGACCATGAGCAGTTCCTCTTCGGTGGGGTTGCTGACGTTGACTTCCTGGTTTTGCTTGAGGTAGACCCATTGGTTGGAGCCGTCAAACCAGGTGATCATATCGTCTACTTCCAATTTGAACTTTTTCCCTTTCAACTTGATGGATCCTTTCATCAGGTCGCCTTTGACACCGCCGGCCTGGTTGAGCTGCAGGGTAAAGGTTGCTTTGACACCGCCGGCTTTCAGGTAAGCGGCAGACGCCTGATTGAGCAGGGAAACGGCCTTGTCAGCTTGTTGGGCAAACAATGTGGAGGCACTCAACAAGAGAAAGGTGGTTAATATTAAGTACAGACGTTTTGTGCGAATTGTCATCATATATCGGTCGGTTAGAAACAAACAGTACGAAACGTTAGAAATAATGATGCAAAAACCATGCCGCACTTTGTTACAGCCCAATCCTGGCAAACATGTTTTCGAGTTGGGCTTCGTCTTCCACCAGCACTTGTCTGGCTTTGCTGCCTTCGTTGGGGCCTATAATGCCGGCCATTTCGAGCTGGTCGACAATGCGGCCGGCCCTGTTGTAACCGATGGAGAACTTGCGTTGGATAAGCGATGTGGAGCCCTGTTGATGGATGACAATCAGGCGGGCGGCCTCTTCGAACAAGGGGTCACGGTCGCCGGGATCGGTCAGTAAGTTGCCGCCACCAGCCCCGTCCACGGTGGGTTCGGGCAGGTAGAAGGCGGTGGGGTAACCGCGTTGTTCGCTGATGAAATTGGTCACGTTGATCACTTCGGGCGTGTCTACGAAGGCGCATTGTACACGCACCAGGTCACTGCCTTGTGAGAAGAGCAGGTCACCCCGGCCTATGAGTTGGTTGGCGCCCGAGGCATCGAGGATGGTGCGGGAGTCGGTCACGGAGATTACACGGAAAGCGACCCTGGCCGGGAAGTTGGCCTTGATGGTTCCGGTGATGATGTTGGTCGTTGGACGTTGGGTGGCGATGATCATGTGGATACCAACGGCCCTGGCTTTTTGGGCGATACGGGCAATGGGCATCTCGATTTCCTTGCCGGCCGTCATGATGAGGTCGCCGAACTCGTCGATTACGACCACGATGTAAGGCAGGAATTTGTGGCCTTTCTCCGGATTAAGGTGGCGGTTGATAAACTTGGTGTTGTACTCCTTGATGTTGCGGACGTTGGCCATCATCAGGAGGTTGTAACGGTCGTCCATCTCCCGGGTGAGGGAGTTGAGTGTCTGAATGACCTTGGTGAAGTCGGTGATGATGGCTTTGCTGTCGTCGGGCAGTTTGGCCAGGAAGTGCTTCTCAATGGCGGAGTAGATGTTGAACTCAACCATTTTGGGGTCGACGAGGACGAATTTGAGCTCGGCTGGGTGTTTCTTGTACAGCAGGGACGTGATCATGGCGTTGAGCCCTACTGATTTACCTTGACCGGTGGCACCAGCTACCAGCACGTGAGGCATTTTGCATAGGTCGACGGTGAACACCTCGTTGGTGATGGTGCGACCCAGGGCCATGGGTAGTTCGTGCTTGGTTTCCTGGAATTTCTTAGAGCTCAATACGCTGCGCATGGAGACAATCTGCGGATCCCGGTTGGGGACTTCGATACCGATAGTGCCCTTGCCGGGTATGGGAGCGATGATACGAATGCCCAGGGCGGCCAGACTCAGGGCAATGTCGTTCTCCAAGCTCTTGATCCTGGAAATGCGAATACCAGGTTCCGGGATGATTTCGTATAAAGTAACCGTGGCACCCACTGTGGCTGTGATGGAGCTGATGCGGATGCTGAATTGTTCAAGTACTTCCTGGATACGGCGTTTGTTGCTGTTCTGTTCCTCGGTGTTGACAACAGTCTCGGGACTTTCGTATTGGGTGAGCAGTTTTACATCGGGGAACCTATAGCTCGAGAGGTCGAGTTTCGGGTCATATTCGCCCAGGTAAGAAGCATCGTAGGATTCGTCACCCGATTTGGGGCGGGGACTGGGGCTAGCCTCGGGGAAGGCTTCGTCAGACTCTTCTTCGATGGCATCGTCGTTGCCCACACGGATTTCGAAACTGACATCGGAATCGGCTGGCTGGTTGTTGGCGGTTTTCTTGCCCTCAACGACAGGTTGGCTGGGGGTAATCAGCGGTTGGCTGGGGGTGTAGATGGGTTCAATCACCGGGGGCTCCTCACTGACCGGTGCTTCTGGTATGGTGGTTTTGGGAGGCGTTGGTTTTTCACCCGCATCGTGTCCCGTCCAACTTTCTTCAAACTCATCGGGCACCTCTCCGTCCAGGAGGGTTTCTGTTGTGTCGTCGGTAGTGGCCGTTTTCCCCGCAGGATGGAGCCAGCGGTCGAAAAATGGTCGCTTGCTCAGGCGAGTAAACAACAAAAATATGAGCAGGGAGGCGAGTAGGAGCAGAAAGGTTCCGGGCCAACCAATGCTGGATTCCAACCACTGGTTCATGTTATGCCCCATTTTTCCGCCCCAAAGCAGAAAGGTGTTTTCGTAAACGGGGCTGAAGAAAAAGGAGAGCGCCAGGGAAAACCAAACCATGCCCAGGGCACAGCGAAGGAAGATGCGTATGAGGGAGGCTTTGCCTGCTCCCAACCAACGCAGGGCAACAAACCAGCTGAACGTTACGGCGAAAAGGGAGGGAAGACCAAACCAACGATTGATGATGACGTCAGAAAGCCAGGCACCCATGGCGGCACCAATGTTACGGTAGCCTTCTCCCTGGTCGTCCAGCTGGAAAAATCCCCTGCCGTTGACTTTGCTGAAATCGGAACTGCCAGTGAATACAAAAGAGAGCAACACGACTGTCAAATAGGCAGTGATGCCGACCAGCAGGATGCCTAAGGTGATGCGGGTTTCTCTTTTCCTGAAAAATTGGATAAAGGCCGGTGTTGCTCTGGCTGTCTTCTTGGGTTGGGCTTTGGTTTGAGACGGTTTGCTCATATACACGTGGTTTCAATAGGGATGCGCGTCTCTGCACATTATTACGCAAAGATAGGTTTTTTTTTGCCAGCTTCTTTGTCAATCCACCCTCCTTGTTTTTTGATTTGAGCCCTTTTTTTGTACTTTTGTCGAATTCTGTCAACATTGTTCATCATGCCTTCTTCTGAACCTGGTTCTCCTGTCTATTCGAAAAACACGCTGGAATTCATCGCTGTTGCCAAATCCTATTGTGAAGTATTGGAAACCATCGATCAGATGGAAAAGGATAGGTTGGTTGAAGTGATGCTCAGATTGTTGCCTCTTCTGTATTTGAAAGCATCCTTGTTGCCCTCCACCGACTTGATAGGGGATGGCAGTGTGGAGACATTTGCTACGGAAACACACTACGGTCTGTTGGTAGAACAAATGGCCAGTTTGCTGGAAGCTGATGATACGTATGTGAATGTTTACCATCCCGATATTGCATTGGCCGATGGTGCTGTCGCTGCTTCGGTCTCCGAAGGATTGGCTGACCTCTGGCAAGTGATGTACGACGTGGTGGAGGTGTTCCGTCAAGGTTACGACGAAGCCATGAACGACGCCCTCTATCTTTGCAAGGAGTCGTTCGCCGGTGAATGGGGGCCTACCTTGTTGAGCGTTCTCAGAGCCCTTCATGGCATTATGTATATCGAAACCGCTCCGTTGACGGACGAAGATTAACGCACGCATGCAAGCTTATCCTACCTGTATATCCAAAGAAACCATCAGTGAACTCCCTTTGGCATTTTTCCCCGGATCCATCGTCGTGGTGGACACGCCGGCTCAGGTGGAAAATGCGGTAGCTTTCCTTTCCATGCAACGCATCGTAGGCTTTGATACGGAAACCAAACCTGTCTTTGCCAAGGGTAAAAAAAACAAAGTGGCGTTGATGCAAATAGCGACCGAAGATGTTTGTTTTTTATTTAGGTTGAACACCATTGGACTGCCCGATGTGATCAATGACTTCATGGGCAATCCCGCCATTAAAAAAATTGGCCTGTCGTTGCGGGATGACTTCTTGATGCTTAGGGCCAGAAACGCCGCCTTGAAAACCGAAGGTTTCATCGACTTGCAGGATGTGGCGAAAACACTGGGTATCACTGACAGCAGTTTGCAAAAAATCTATGCCCTGTTGTTTGGTGAGAAAATTTCCAAGTCACAACGTCTCTCCAATTGGGAAGCCACTCATCTTACCACCGGGCAACAAAATTACGCAGCACTTGACGCGTACGCTTGCCTGAAAATCTACCGAAAACTCAGTGCTGGAAACTTGGTCTTCGTGAACGATACAGACGTGGTTGACGAGCATGAATAGGTCACTTTTCTGTGTTGTATAACATTTTTTAAAAAAGCTGGATTTAGAGAAAGTTTTTGTACAATCAAAGCCTGTTTTTCTAAGTAGCTAACAATCAACTAAATAGCGTTTTCGCACGTAGGTGGAATAAGTGTAGAAAGTACACCAGTAGTTAAATGGTGTTAAAGCACTGCATTTTCTTGGCAAAATAGTTGCACGAATGGTATCAAACCCCTTATCTTTGCAATGTGTTTTTCATGGTATTAGATTTAAGGTTAAGGAAGATTGGTTGTCGTGAGACAACCTTCTTTTTTTATGACAGTTCCTATCAACGGTAGACGTTGGCAACGCAAAGCTTTTTGTTTGTCGATTGAAGCGTTGGAACAGCATAAAAACATAAGAGGATATCGATGGGTGAGCCTAGGTTTGCCGTAACGATGTCCTCTTTTTTTGTGCGTTGACATCCCTTAGCATTTGGGGAAAAAATGTACATTTGCCAAATACTTTTTTTACCATGATGGAACAACTCAACGTGGCCGAAAGTTTCGGCCTCTCGCTCAACTCGTTGCTCAGGGGTTTGCTGGGCATTGTTTCCCTTATCATCATTGCCGTTTTATTCAGTCGCAACCGTAAGGGCATCGACTGGAAGCTGGTGGGCATTGGTTTGGTCGTGCAATTGACACTGGCTGTCAGCGTGCTCTTCCTGCCACCCGTGCAGATGGCCTTCGATTTTGTGGGTAAGATTTTTGTCAAAATCATGGGCTTCACAGCCGCGGGCGCCTCCTTCCTTTTTGGCTCCATCATGGACACGTCTTCTTTTGGCTATATTTTTGCTTTCAATGTATTGCCCACCATTATTTTCTTTTCGGCGCTGACCAGCCTTTTGTATTACCTCAACGTGATTCAAAAAGTGGTTCAGGCTATCTCCTGGTTGTTGCGCAAGGCGTTGAACATTACCGGGGCCGAAGGATTGACTGTGGCCGGCAATATTTTCCTGGGACAAACCGAATCGCCTTTGTTGATTAAAGGGTACCTGGCTAAAATGACGGTGTCAGAGATCTTTCTGGTGATGACAGCCGGTATGGCCACCATCGCTGGTGGTGTCATGGCTTCCTACATTGGCATGTTGGGAGGTGGTGATCCTGCCACTCAGTTGGTATTTGCCAAGCACTTGCTGTCTGCTTCTGTTATGGCAGCGCCTGGAGCGGTTGTTTTTGCTAAAATTTTGATGCCTCAAACCGAACAGGTGGTCGATCAGGTCGCCGTGGAAAAGAATCAGGTAGGCACCAATGTCCTTGATGCCATTGCGAATGGTACCACTGATGGTCTCAAACTGGCGGTCAATGTGGCTGGCATGTTGCTGGTATTCATAGCTTTCGTTGCTTTCGCCAACTATTTGATATCCAAATTTATTGGTAGTTATGCTGTCTCCGAAGTGGTCCTGGGGCTGGCCTTGTTGGCCCTGTTGGTCACAGGCCTGCTGTATTGGTACAAACATAAGGGGGGTAAAAAAATGCGCCTGGCCTTCTGGGTCTCTACCGGTTTGGTGGTGATCGGCCTGGTTAATGTACTGGCCACCGGCCTTGGCTCTGATTTTATTTTAAACCAATACTTATCTGAAGTTTCGGGTGGCCGGTATACTGAATTGAATTTTCAATTTATCGTGGGGCTGTTGTTCTCTCCCGTTGTATTGTTGATGGGTATATCCCCGGCTGATGCCATCATGGCTGGTCAATTATTGGGTGAAAAAACCATCATGAACGAATTTGTGGCTTACGAGAGCCTGAATCGTCTCATGCGGGCCGGCATGTTTGCCGATCCCAAGTCCATAGTCATGTCTACCTATATGTTGTGCGGATTTGCCAACATCAGTTCTATCGGTATCCAGATTGGGGGTATCGGTTCATTGGCTCCATCCACACGTCCCTGGCTGACCAAGTACGGTCCCTATGTCGTGCTGGCTGGAACGTTGGTTTCCTGTATGTCGGCCACCATGGTGGGTATGTTTCTTGGATAACAACACTGCCTGACACCTTAATAAATCGTTTAACTCCTTATGGTTCTTTTTTATAGCCCTGCCATCGAACAAGACCTGACGTTGCCCGAGGATGAATCGGTACACTGTGTCAGGGTGCTGCGCAAACAAGTGGATGATACCATCGGCATCATCGACGGTATGGGGCACTTTTTTGAAGCAGTCATTACCGAGGCTCACCCCAAGCATTGTCGGGTGAGGCTGGTGGAAAAACGGCTGGACACGGCCGGCCCTTTTCGTGCCCACATCGCTCTATGCCCGACCAAAAATCCCGAGCGGGTGGAATGGTTCCTGGAAAAGGCCACTGAGGTTGGCATCGGGGGCATTACTTTCCTGCAGTCGAGGTATTCTGAACGCAAGACCGTGAAGACGGAACGGATGGATCGCATCCTTGTTGCTGCCCTCAAACAATCGGTGAAAGCCCTGAAACCCACCTTGCAACCATTGATTGCCTTTAATGCGTTTGTGAAACAACCGTTTGACGGTCAAAAATACATCTGTCACTGCCATCCTGGCGACAAGCCCCTGTTGAACTCCGTTTGTCAACCTGGTACACCTGCACTGGTGCTGATCGGACCTGAAGGTGATTTCAGCGAGGAAGAGGTGGCCTTGGCCGAGGCTCAGGGCTTCAAAGCGGTTTCACTGGGAGATACCCGCTTGCGTACCGAAACTGCTGCCTTTGTGGCTGCTCATATTATCGAACTTAAAAACCAGGGTGTATGACGTCTATTGAGCGTTTTTTCGCAACCCTCGATCGTCAACCCGTAGACAGACCGGCTACCTGGTTGGGTATCCCTGATACGAAAGCGTTACCAGCCCTGTTCAGCCATTTTGGGGTGAACGACATGGCCGGTTTGAAGGCTGTGCTAGGCGATGATGTTTACCCTGTGGAATTGCCTTATCATTCGCCCACGTCTCAAGCGATTTATGCGGCCTTCGACTTTGACAAAAAAGGCCCGGGTAGTATGGACGAACGGACACTGACAGCTCCCGGCTTTTTTGAGGACTACCACGAGCCCTCCGATGTAAACCGGTTCCCCTGGCCCGATCCTTTGCTGTACATCGATCCTGCCGCCTGCAGAGCTGCCGTAGAGGCTGTCCCTGAGGGTAAGGTGGTGTTGGGGGTCATTTGGTCGGCCCATTTCCAGGATGCCTGTGCGGCCTTCGGTATGGAGGAAGCCTTAATACGGATGATGACTGAGCCGGAGATGTTCCAGGCTGTTATTGACAGAATCCTCGATTTTTACCTGGCGGCCAACGAACGGTTTTACCAAGCAACGGCTGGTCGTTTACACGCTGTCCTGATTGGTAATGACCTGGGCAGCCAGAATGGCTTGATGGTGGATCCTGATTCCATCCGAAGTTTCGTGTTACCTGGCACGCGTAAGTTGGTGGAACAGGCCAAGCGTTATGGTTTGAGGGTGATTCACCATTCTTGTGGTTCCATCCACGACATTATTCCAGACTTGATCGATTGTGGTGTTGATGCCATTCATCCCATCCAGGCTCTGGCGGCCCACATGGAGCCGGAACGGCTGAAGGCTGATTTTGGTGACAGGGTTGCGTTTTGTGGTGGTGTTGATGCGCAGTACTTGCTGGTGAAAGGCCAACCGGCTGATGTAACAGCCAAGGTCGAAGAGCTACGGCGGATTTTTCCCACTGGTTTGATTCTTTCGCCCAGCCATGAGGCCATTCTGCCTGACATTCCTCCAGCTAACATAGAGGCCTTATTCAAGGCTGCTCAGCGTTAATCTAACTTCGATTCTGCTCCCTTTTAGTCGTAATCGGGATTCTCCTTTTCCTTCGATTCCGCTCCCCTTTGGGCGGCGTCGGGTATTGTCTCCGACACCCGTTCCTCAGGGTTTGCGTCCCCTAGACAGCGGCGCCGATCGTTCGTCTCAAGTGACTTCACGAAGTCGACAATGCCGCCGATGTCGAAGCGTTCACCAGCCCTGAGGAACGGGTACTGGAGACAATACCCGACTCCATGAAGGGAAGCGGCTTCGAAGGGAGAGAGAAGAGCCGACCCCGTCAGGGGAGCGGTCTCGAAGAGAATATTATGGAAGCAACTATATAAGAAAAAGGTGCCTCAAAACGATCGAGGCACCTTCTTATAAAATGGTAGGAGACATTACAACTTCAGCAACTTCACAATAAGCTGCTTGCCACCAGCATTGATGCGACCCAGGTAGGAACCAGCCGGATAAGCTTCCAACGACAATTGGTTAGCCCCTGCCTGACAGTCCTTTGTGAACAACACTTTACCATCCAGGCTGATCAGCGTGAAGGAGGCCGCTTCAGGCAAGGACAACTCGAAGGTCGTTTCAACAGGGTTGGGCCATACGGAGACGTTGTCCTGACTCAAGATGGATGGGAGCGCCGTTTCCACGTAAGGAATGAGGCGGAAATGGTAAGCCACCTCAGTACTGCCGGAGCCGTTGATGTTGGAGGTTGCAGCCGTCCAGAAGGCGTTGCCGGATGTGCCACCGTTGCGGATACCAATCAAGTCGGAATTGATGTCCCCGTAGAGAGCATACGTGTGTTTGTTCTTGTCAAAGGTCACAATCGCCAAGTCTGCGGTGGCCGTCAAAAGGCAAGACGGGTTCATGACAGGACGGATGCTGTAGCGGTTGACGCTGGGATCCAGTTCGAAGGTCCAGGCTTGACGCTTGGCAACGGCAGGGTAGTTGGTTGAGAACGAAGGCTTGATGCCTGCTGATACATAGGAAAGGTATTTGTCCGAGTTTGCGTTCACAATGTGGTAGGTGCCGTTTGCAAGACCATTCAATTCAAACGTATAGATGGTAAAGGAGACATCCAACGTGTCGGAACCAAGCTGGTAGCTGGCCGTGATGGTGTCGTTTTGTTGCACGTTGGTCAGGGTCAAGGTTTCTGTGGTGTCACCGGTGCTCCAGGTGTAGTGACCTCCAGGACGTGTCACAAACACTTTTAAGGTAACGGTGGAACCAAGAGGAGCCTCGGCTTTGTTCGAGAGGACAAAGTCGCCCTGGTTCAAGCTGACCATGCTGGAGACCGCTAGCTCTACAGGGTCAGTAGCCGGATCGACGATTTCAAAGGGGAAACCGTCCATGCCAGCTGTGCCTTTGCCTCTGAGCGTGTTGGCCGCAATGCGCCAGTACATGGTGCCAGCACTGCCTCCGTTTTGGATGGCATAGCTGTTGGTGCCTTCCTGATTGTGTAGGCTGACAGAGTTCCAAACCGGATAGTAGGAGCCTCCGTTGTAGCGGCCGTATTCATCCAAAAAGAAGCTGGGATCGGCAACGGAACTGATTTTGTAACGACCAGTGGTAGCATCCTTGCTGACGGACCATAGCTGCTTGTTGATGTCGAACAGTTCCTTGCCCAGGAATTCCGGGTAGCTGGTACCGACGTTGGTCAGGTATGAACCCTCCTGAGCGTTCTTGATGTAGTATACGCCGCTGGTCAGGGTATTCGATTGAGTAAACTCAATGGTGAAAGAGGTGCTGACACTGTCTTCGTTTAAGAAATAGGTCACGTCGTATAAGCCTGTTTGAGAAACGGCCAATGTGGCTGTCGTATCGCCGGTGCTCCAACGCCAACGGCCACCGGGCAGGGACGCGGAAGGTTGCAACGTAACGCTTGTTCCTTTGGCTGCGGTCAGTTTTGTGGTAGCCTTGTTGTTGATGTAAGGGTAAACGGCCAATAGGGGGTTGGCCGGCATCAGCATGAAAGGATATCCCTTAAGCGCGATGGAACCTTTACCAGTGATGAGGCTGCTGTTGATTATCCAGTGGTGGGATCCAACGTCGCCTCCATTTTTGAATGCAAACAGGTTGGTGCCAACAGGGTTCAACAGGTTGAACGTATGGTTGGTCGGATTGAATGCCACCGTGGAGAAGCGGCCGTTTTCATTCAGGAAGCGGCCTCCCTTATCGCAATTGTAGACGGCGTAGCGGTCAGTGGTACTGTCTTTTTTGATGTACCAGATACGGGCGTTTTCGCTGTCAGGATTGCGTTTGGTGAACAGCGGATTGTTGGTGCCATCGTTGGTCAGGTAGCTGCCGTCGGTCTGGTTGAGGAAATAGTAGTACCCGTCGGCAAGCGTGTTGCTTTCATAGACATTGACATCGTAGACAGCTCGGCTTGTGGTGTCACCAAGGGTATAGGCAACGGTATAGCTTGCGCTTTGTTGCACATTGTTCAATACCAGGCTGTCAGTGTTGGCGCCTGTATTCCAAAGCCAGCTTCCTCCTGTTTTGATGGTGGTGGGGGCTAGTACCAGGCTATCGCCGACAGCAACGTCCAGGCTACTGTAGTAAAGCGCGTTTTTGTACCGCAATGTTGGCAAGAGAGCGGGGCCGTTGACGGGCATCAGCCTGAAGGGAAAGCCAGGCATGGCGGTGGCACCCTTGCCCTTGACTGTTGTGGTCGTGGTTGTCCAGTATTGTGTGCCCGATTTATCAGCGTTGCGAATGGCTATACTGTCAGAACCTTTTTTGCGGTATAGCTCGTAAGAGTTCCACGTGGCGTAGTAGGACTCGGTGCTAAGTTTGGCCTCTTCCGTTAAAAAGGCGTTGGTAGCCTTGGAGGTGATTTTGTAGCGGCCTGTGGTGTCTTTAAATAGGGTCCAGACCTGGTTGTTCGAAATAGATTGGTCGGCGTAGACAGGAGCTGTACCACCGTTGTCGGTCAGGAACTGGTTGGTGGCAGCGTTCAACAGGTAATAATCCCCGTCAGGCTGGTCATTCAGTGTCCAGGCATCCTCAGCGTAGTAGCTGCCACCCAGGGCGGCAGAAAAGAGGACTTTACCGTTCAGATGTTCGTACTTGAAGCGGTAATAGGCGCCATCGCGTTCTTTAGCGGAGGGCGTGTGAACGTAGGTGACGGTGGTGCCACCCAGGTCGAAAGCGCGTTTGGGCAAGACGGCGACATCGGTGTACAGACCATCGGTCAGCATGCACTGCAAGGTGATGCGGTCGGTCATTTCGCCGTTCTTGTCGGTAATGGTGAAGGTTATATCACCCGTCAACGGATCCAGACTTTTGGAAAACGTCGGTGTACTGATGGTCGGTACTTTTGGAATGACCTGCATGGCTGGGTTGTAAGCCAGGTCGGGTTTGTTGCTTTTGTAGTATTCGCCGGCGGGGGTGAGTTTGCCACCGATTTGCATGGCACGCTTGTCTTCCACCCAATCATAGATGGAGTAGCGTTCAACAAAGCTGGCGGTGTCGAGCACATAAAGAATACCCTTTAGGTCGGCCAGTTGTTTGGCTTGCTGGGCTTCGGTACCGGTGGGCCAGGTTTCGTTGGTCCAGTTGGCTCCGTTGTTCCATTCGGTAATCCACAGAGGACGTTTGGTGACATCGTACCAGGCTTTGAGGTTGTTGTACCAGTTTTGAGGTGTCAGACCGCCCCAATAGGCGTGCATGGCGACAAAGTCGACTCTGATGGCGGCTGCATCACAGAGACCTATATAGCTGGAAATCCATGAACGGTCGGTGGGAGAGGGCGATCCGACGCGTACACCTGTTTTCAGGTAGTCGTTCATGTTGTTTTTTGCCATTTCGGCGGTGTAGACTTTACCATCATGTTGCTCGGAATGGTCGGGCTCGTTGTATCCCAATACACCTGTGTTCCCGTTGAGGTTGTAAATCTGATCCCAACCGGGCCAGAACTCGTGTTGTTTGATGGGGATGTATTCCAGGTTGTTGGTGGAGTTTCTATCGGCACTCCATGTGTAGCACCAGGTGGCATCTACCAGGCCTGCCTGCCAGTCAATGTTGCCGTCGGTGGTACACCAGCCTTTTTTGGAAACATATTTCCATTGGACAACCCGGATGGAAGAGATACGGCCGTACAAGGGGTCAGGAGCCACGGTAAACACCTCATCGGCATCCTGAGCCACAAAGGAGCGGCTGTAGCCTGTACCGTCAGCGTTGTTGGCCATGGTGGCCATGTAACCACGTTTGAGGACAAATGAGCGGATGTCGTTGTCCAAAGCCAGTGTTTTGTAATAGCCAGGACCGTAGGACACACTTTCGCCGGTGAAGTTTTCCCCGCTGTACACAGTCAAGGGTTTATAAGAGGACTTGTGAGGTATGATGACCGTTCCGTGTTTGTACATGGTCACCCTGGCGTTCACATTGTTCGAGACGGAGGCACCATTGATTTTTATTGAACTAAGGTGTTTGTTGATGACGGTTTGAGGTCTGATGTTGTCAAAAAAGATCCAGGCGTCTTCATGGTTGATGTTGATGCTGGATTGTTCCAGGGGAACTTCGCTGGATGTAATGTGGTAGTCAATGGGCTCGTTAAACTCCATCTGTTTGTTAAGTAGACGATTGACCGTAATGGTGGGTTTGCCGGCCAACTTGGCGGTGGTAGTCATCAGCAACAGAAAAAGCAGGACGATGGTTCTTCTCATGGTTTGTTGGTTAAGTGCCCTTTATCGTAGGATTAGGGCATGATTTGACGGTGGCAAAGTTATTAAAAGGGGCTTGTTGGTTGGTTCATTTTTTTGTCAATAGGGGGGAAATATGGGTCAGGTTCTTGGTGTTGATAAAAACTCTTTTTACATTTGCCGTGCTGTTTGACAATAGACGGCGGCCTTGTTTCGCTGCCGTTTATACAGGTTCAACAACTCGACTGGCGGTGTAGTGTAGTGGCCTAGCACGCAACCCTCTCACGGTTGAGACCCGGGTTCGATTCCCGACTCCGCTACTTGGATTAAGCTTCCTTGTTCATTGGAACAGAGAGGCTTTTTTCTTTTATAGAAATGAGCAATCGCTTATTTCACCATCAATTTGATTAATTGCTCACCCAACTTTGCCAGGTATATCCCAGAGGGCAGGTCGAGGGTAATCGTGCTGCCGTGGGAGACCTGTTGACTGAACAGGTGGCGGCCCGACAAGTCGTAGATGTCGAGTCTGGAAGTGGGTGCATCAGGCAGGTAAACGGTTACCGGACCCTGACAAGGATTGGGGTAGAGTGAGGGAAGGCTGTGCCCGGTAGTGGTCGACAGCCCCGTCAGACTGGAGTAACTGGCCGTCGTCCAATTGGCGGCCAAATGGTTGTCTTTAGTAACATCCTGGAGTTTCAAACACTTTTCATCGAGGTTATCGAACGAGGGCCAGGGTGCTCCAAATCCGTAGACTACTTGATCGACCACCATGCCCCAGGGATTGAGTATTCGGATCGTTTCACCTTCGTTGGCCAGGCTGCCCTCCGTCCATTCATGAACGGCCGGATTGGTGAGCCATTCCAGGTGGGTGAAACGGCTTTTGACGAGTAAAAGGGATTGGCCACCCTTTAGCAGCGTGCCGGTAGGGAATGTGTAGGTCACACCCCTGTTCAGTTGGTAACCACTCAAATCGATGGTATAGGTATTTGGGTTGCTCAGTCTGATGAATTCCGTCCTGCTTTCCATTTTGGAGGCGTTGGCGTAAATGGCAGAAATTGAAGCGGTTGTAGTCGGTGTTTCTGGAAAAAAGTTCGAACCTTTGCCGTTGAAGGTGGCAGTAAATAGCCCCAATTGATAGAGACTGGGAGCGGAAAATTCGATGGCTCCTGTTACGTTGTTGTCGGATGCAGGTAGGGTGTCGTTGTCAGATTGACTGTCTGAGATGTGCAGTGTCGACTTGTCGTCTACCAACAGCGTGGCGTCGTAGCTGTTTGAGAGCAGGCTGTGGCTGACTGTGACGTTGCCACCGGCATGACCCACGTTTTTCTCGTAGGAGGCGATGGGGGTGCCCACACCGTAGAAGGTGCTGTGGCTGACGTGTATCCAACTGGAGTCCTTCGCCGCCACGCCCAGGTTGGTGTTGATCATGGTAGCGTTTTTTAAATGGACAGTCGATTGTTGGCCAACGGACACTCCTTTATCGGTTATATTATAAAGGAGTACGCTGTCGATCCGTACGTTGAGGGCGGCTTCACCGATGTCGATGGCGTCGCTGTTGGAACCCCTGAAATCGTGAATGACGACGTTGCGGATGACCCCATCGGTCACTTCGTCGTAATCGATGCCATCGGTGTCGGGGAATTTGTTACCCGTGAAACGGCAGTTTTCAATGTAGCCATGGCCGTACTTGATGTTGATCAGGTCGCCCAACACCTTGGAATGGAGACGGCTGTTGGTAATCATGACGCTTGAATACCTGGCGGAAAGGGGATTGGCCTCATTGTCTGTCAGGTTCATGTGGTCGAGCACCAGGTCAGCATCGAAGGCCGAAAGAGCAGCCACGGCGTAGTAAAGCCCGGGGCCCTTGGACGCCTGTTTAACGGTCACGTACCGCATGCTGGTCGTGTCTGTGGTGTGCAGGAAAAAGAGGGCACCCCAATGGTTGGCTTCCGTTTCCGTAGGCAACAATTGGAAGGTGATGCTGTCGGCGGCCGTGCCCAAGGCTTCAATGGCCCCGTGTACCCGTATGCTGGCTTTGGCCGGCATGTTGACCACCACGCCGGGTTCGATGCGCAAGGTGGTGTGGGCAGGTACCACCAGGTCGCCGCTGACCAGGTAAGGTGAGCCGGCCATGGTCAGGACAGTGCCGGCAGGCAGGGTGTCTGATAGCATGGATACCGATTCGGTCTGATAGACGGCCGTGAGGCGTTTGTCTTCCGTGAGTTGCAGGTTCAGGGTGGGAGACGTTGAAACGAGGTTGGCCACATCAGCCTTAAAGGCTGTCAGTTCGAGGTCAAAAAGCAGGTCACTGCTGGAAGCGGTGTTCTGGTGCACTTCGACAGCCAGGGTGTTGGCGCCCGCGTGTAACAACGACTTATCAACGGCGTAGATGGTGTAGGTGGTCTCGGCGCTGTTGTTGATGGACGTGGAAGCCTTGGTTTTGTAATTGATGCTGCCGTCGGGCATGTTGGTGCGCACGATGGGGTGGCCGTTCAGGAAGACTACGGCACCGTCGTCCCTGAGCAAGGATAGGATAAATTGTCCCTGGTTAAGGCTGTTCTCGTCGAGGGTGAACGATTTGCGGAAGTAAGTGGTGATGTACTTGTTGCTGCTGGAGCTGCCGTAACTGATGGTCTTACCAACGCCGCTATAGCCGTAACCAAGGATGCCCTGGCCCGTTTTCCAGGTACTGTCATCGAAATCAGTGGCCGTCCAGACCTGACCCTGGTCACTGCCATTATCGAGGTATGACCAGGTGTCGGCTTTTGAGATCAGGACTTCACGCGTAGTGGTTGCCCAGCCGATAAAGCGGTGGCCGGGTTTGGGCTTGGCCTCAACGGTGATAGGGGCTAGGGTGGGATATTGTCCCAGCCAGGCCGAAGCCTCCACGGTAGCCCCTTCCACGGCACTACCTGTTGGCAATCCACCTTCAACTTGCAGTCCATTGAAGCGCCAGCGGCCAGCTCCTTCAGGCCAGGTGTCCAGCAAGAGGGAGGCCGGTTTGCCAAAG
>JAAYBL010000292.1 GCA_012718945.1 Bacteroidales bacterium | reverse complement strand
GCTCAGATTGTGAATTACCTCATCGCTCAACCCGTTGATCCTATGGCTGATGATACGGCAATTTTGCTGTCCTGGAACGGGCAGATGGGCTGGCGATGGATGTTCTGGGCAGAAACAGTGCCGGCCGTTATTTTTTTTTTCCTGGTCTTTTTGATTCCCGAAAGTCCCCGTTACCTGATCAAAGCGGGCAGGAGCGACAAGGCTGTTTCCATTTTAAGTCGCATCGGTGGGGCTGCCTATGCCACCGCTGAAAAGAATGAAATTGAGGCCACGATGGTGGACCATGCCGGAAAAGTCCGTTTGCGGGACTTGCTTGACAAGCGCGTGGTGCCAGTGGTGTTGATTGGTGTGGTACTGGCCGTTTTCCAACAATGGTGCGGCATCAATGTGGTCTTTAACTACGCCGAGGAAGTCTTTGTGGCGGCTGGCTTTACGGTCAGCGACATGTTGTTCAACATTGTCATAACCGGTACGGTCAACCTGGTGTTTACCCTGGTAGCCATACGCGTGGTAGACAGCCTCGGACGTCGGAAACTGATGCTCTTTGGTTCCATCGGACTGGCCTGTGTGTATTTCCTCATGGGAGGTGGCTATATGCTGAAACTCGACGGCATCGTGGTGTTGATCCTGGTGTTGCTCGGTATTGCCACCTATGCCATGACGCTGGCCCCCATTACCTGGGTTGTCTTGTCTGAGATTTTCCCCAACCGCTTGAGGGGAGCAGCGATGGCCGTTGCCACCACAGCCTTGTGGACAGCCAGTTTCCTGTTGACCTATACCTTCCCCTTGTTGAACAAGGCCCTGCAGGCCGGAGGTACTTTCTGGCTCTACGCCCTGATTTGCCTGGCCGGCTTCTTCTTTATCTGGAAAAAGCTGCCCGAAACCAAAGGCAAAACCCTGGAAGAAATCGAACGAGAATTAACCAAATAGAACGCTATTATAGTCAGCTATGATGAACGTAAAAGCCTGGCGTGAAACCGTCCTGATACCAACCTACGGTGTTGGAGCCAAAGAAAAGAACCCCATTTTCCTGGAAAAACGCGTATACCAGGGAAGTAGTGGCGTGGTCTACCCGTACCCTGTCATCGAGAAAATACTCGACGAGAAAGTGGATCAACCCTGGCAAGCTATTTTTCTGGAAAACCAGTACCTGAAGATCATGATTTTGCCCGAACTTGGCGGCAGGATTCAGATGGCCTACGATAAGGTCAAACAACGGCATTTCGTGTACTACAACCAGGTTATCAAACCGGCCCTGGTTGGACTGACAGGTCCCTGGATTTCCGGCGGTATCGAGTTCAACTGGCCCCAGCACCACCGTCCCACCACCTACGACCCCGTGGATGCCCTGATTGAAACCAAGGACGACGGCAGCGTCACCGTATGGTGCAGCGAGGTGGAGCGGATGTTCCGTACCAAGGGTATGGCCGGCTTCACTTTGTACCCGGATAAAGCCTACCTCGAAGTGAAGGTACAGCTGTATAACCGGACGCCCCACCCACAGACCTTTCTCTGGTGGGCCAATCCGGCAGTCAACGTAAACGATCATTATCAGTCGGTGTTTCCACCCGATGTCCGCGCCGTATTTGACCACGGCAAACGCGATGTATCCACATTCCCCCTGGCTACTGGTACCTACTATAAGGTTGATTATTCAGCCGGGGTAGATATTTCCCGGTACACCAATATCCCCGTGCCGACCAGTTACATGGCTGAAACCTCGCGCTTCAATTTCGTGGGTGGCTATGAAAACGACAGCCAGGGTGGGCTGATGCACGTGGCCGACCACCATCAATCACCGGGCAAGAAGCAGTGGACCTGGGGCAACGGCGATTTTGGCCGGGCCTGGGACCGCAACCTGACCGACGAAGACGGACCCTACATCGAATTGATGTGCGGGGTCTATACCGAGAATCAACCCGACTTTTCTTGGCTGCAACCCTACGAGGAAAAACAATTCAGCCAGTTTTTCATGCCCTACCGCGACCTGGGCGTCGTGAAGAATGCCACCAAGGAAGCCATGATCAACGTGGAAGCCGAGGCCGATGGTGTTCGTGTCAGGGTGTTTACCACTGGTGTTTATCCAGCAGCCAAGGTTTGTCTGAAACAGAAGGGTTTTCTGGTCGCTGAAAAACAGGTGGACCTGAACCCTGAAATGAGCGTTGATCAACGTTGGCCGCTTAACGGCTCCTCCCTGGAATCATTCGAAGTGGTGGTATTAACCAAAGAGGGTAGGGTGCTGGTCGATTGGCAGCCCGAGCCAGCTACGTTGAAACCCGTGCCTGAACCCGCCAAAGCAGCGTTGGATCCCAAAGACATTGCCTCTGTGGAACAACTTTACCTGCAAGGTCTCCACCTGGAACAAATGCGTCATGCAACCTATAGCCCCACCGATTATTACCTGGAAGCCATTAAACGAGATCCGGGTGACAGCCGTTCCAACAACGCCATGGGTTTGTGGCTCATGAGGAGAGGGCGTTTTGTTGAAGCAGAACCCTATTTCAGGGCTGCCGTCAACACCCTGATGACCCACAATCAAAACCCCTACGAAGGTGAGGCCCTCTATCAGCTTGGGCTCTGTTTGCGCTACCTGGGTCGCATGGATGAGGCCTATGACTGGTTCTTCAAGGCCACCTGGAACGCAGCCTGGCAGGATAGCAGCTTTTTCCAAGCTGCCCTGATTGATTCTGTTCGTGCCGATTACACCAAGGCCCTCGAACTGGTGAACCGCTCTTTGTGGCGCAATGGGCTGAACCATAAAGCCAACCATTTGAAGGTTATTCTATTGAGGCTGTTGGGACAATCGGAAGCAGCCCTGAAACAGGCCGAAGCCTCATTGGCATTAGACCGTTTCAACGTGGGTGCCTTATATGAAACCTACCTGCTCACTCGTGATACCTCTGTCCTGTCTCATGTGAAAACCTTGCTCAGAGACGATGTTCATACCTATATTGAGTTTGCCCTGGACTATGCCCAGGCTGGTTGTTACAAGGAAGCACTGGATCTGCTGGATCTGTACCTGGAAGGGAAAGAAACAGCCTATCCCATGGCACTGTATATCAAAGGGTATGTGGCTGGCCTACAGGGTGATGCTTCGTTGGCCCGAACTTTCTTCGATCAAGCCAAACGTATGCCTTCGGATTATTGTTTCCCCAACAAGTTGGAGGAATTGCTGGCCTTGCAGTTGGCGGTGAACGTACAACCGACAGATGCCAAAGCCTGGTACTACCAGGGCAATTTCTGGTACGGAGCCAGGCAGCACCAGGAGGCCATCCGCTGCTGGGAAACTTCCAGAAAGGCAGACGACACATTCCCAACCGTTCACCGCAACCTGGCGCTGGCCTACTATAACAAACAACAGAAGCCCCTTGAAGCCAAAGCGTCGTTGGAAAAAGCCTTTAAACTGGATTCCGCCGATGCCAGGGTGCTCATGGAGCTGGATCAACTGTACAAAAAGATGGGTGTCTCCGCCAAAGAGCGCCTGGCATTTTTGGAAGCCTATCCAACGCTGGTTGAAGACAGGGATGACCTTTACCTGGAACGGGCCACACTTTACAACCTGTTGGGACAGGAGGGTAAAGCGCTCCAAAGTCTCCAGTCGCACCGCTTCCATCCCTGGGAAGGGGGCGAAGGTAAGGTGACGGGGCAATATGTCTATGCCCACCTGGAACTTGGGAAGAAAGCCATCAGTCAGGGCGCCTACCAACTCGCCGTAGATCACATCACTCAATGTGTTGACTACCCGGAAAACCTGGGGGAAGGGAAGCTCATTGGTGCACAGGAGAATGATGTGTACTATTGGT
>JAAYBL010000039.1 GCA_012718945.1 Bacteroidales bacterium | reverse complement strand
TCGACCAACTCTTCAACGATGCCCAACAATCCGACCAACCCGGCCTATTCAGCGGTGAAGCACTGCGCAGGGAAGCGACAGCCTTCCGTTGGGTGGAATACGGACGACGGCCAGCCAGCAACAAACAGGCAGCCCTGCCTTTCAACACCTCCCCGCAAGACGTGTTTGGACGTAACTTCGACCTGGTGAGCAGCACCTTCCAACAGTGGCAAGACGAAGGCTATACCCTCTACCTGCTCAGCGACAGTGCCAAACAAATTGACCGGCTTCGCAGTATCTTTGAAGACAGGGGTGACCCCGTCTCCTTCACTGCCATCCAAAAAACGTTGCACGAAGGGTTTGTCGACCACGACCTTAAAATCGCCTGCTTCACAGACCATCAGCTGTTTGAACGGTACCACAAGTACAACCTGCGTTCCGACAAGGCCAGAAGTGGCAAGATGGCCCTGACGCTCAAGGAGATTACCCAGTTCCAGTTTGGCGATTATGTGGTACACGTCGATTACGGCGTGGGGCGTTTCGGTGGGCTTTTCCGCACGGAAATCAACGGCCACATGCAGGAAGTGATCAAGATCATGTACAAGGACGACGATGTGTTGTTCGTGAGCATTCACAACCTGCACCGCATCTCCAAGTACAAGGGCAAGGAAGGCACCGAACCCCGCATCAACAAGCTGGGCAGCGCTTCCTGGACCACCATGAAGGAGCGCACAAAGAAAAAGGTGAAAGACATCGCCCGCGAGTTGATTGCCTTATACGCCAAGCGCAGAGAAGAGCAGGGATTCATTTACAGTCCCGACAGTTTCCTACAGCAAGAACTGGAAGCCTCCTTTATATACGAAGACACCCCGGATCAGGTCAAAGCGACGGCCGATGTCAAGACCGACATGGAAAGCAGCCGCCCAATGGACCGCCTGATTTGCGGCGACGTGGGTTTTGGAAAAACGGAAATAGCCGTCAGAGCCGCCTTCAAGGCTGTCACCGATAATAAACAAGTAGCTATACTGGTGCCCACCACCGTCCTGGCCTTCCAACACTACAAGACCTTCAAAAAGCGCCTGGAAAACTTTCCCTGCACCGTCGATTACCTGAGCCGCTCCCGTTCGGCCGCCCACACCAGCCGCATCCTGCACGAGCTCAAGGAAGGCCGCCTCAATATTGTTATCGGTACACACAAACTCATCGGCAAGAGCGTCCAATTCCACGACCTGGGCCTGCTCATCGTGGATGAGGAACAAAAGTTCGGGGTCAGCGTCAAGGAAAAACTCAGGCAGTTGAAGGTCAATGTGGATACCCTGACCATGACGGCCACCCCCATACCCCGCACCCTCCAGTTTTCCCTCATGGGTGCCAGAGATTTGAGTGCCATCACCACGCCCCCACCCAACCGTTACCCCATCCAAACCGAGCTGAACACCCTCAACGACGACTTGCTCAAAGAAGCCATCGAATTCGAATTAGGACGCAACGGCCAGGTCTTCCTCATCAACAACCGCATCAACAACCTGGCAGAGCTGGAAGACAGGGTACACCGCTGCGTACCCGGCGTACGCACCGCCATCGCCCACGGCCAAATGGACGGCGGCAAGCTGGAAGAAATCATCCTCGATTTCATGGACAACGCCTTCGATGTGTTGATCTGTACCAGCATCATTGAATCAGGCGTGGACATCCCCAACGCCAACACCATGATTATCAACAACGCCCATCAGTTTGGACTGAGCGACCTGCACCAACTCAGGGGGCGTGTAGGGCGCAGTAACCGCAAAGCTTTCTGTTACCTGCTCTCCCCCCCGCTCAACACCCTCACCCCTGAAGCCAGGCGTCGCCTGCAAGCCATCGAAACCTTCTCCGACCTGGGTAGCGGTTTCAACATCGCCATGCAAGACCTCGATATCCGAGGAGCCGGCAACATGCTGGGGGCCGAACAAAGCGGCTTCATCGCCGATCTGGGCTTTGAAACCTACCAAAAGATCCTCAACGAAGCCATCCAGGAACTCAAGGACGAAGAATTCGCCGACCTCTACGCCGACGAACAACAACGCACCCGGGAAGGCGGGCATACCTACGTCAGCGATTGCACCGTAGAATCAGACCTGGAGATGATGTTCCCCGACAGCTATGTACCCGGCGCCCCCGAACGCATGAGCCTGTACCGTGAAATGGACGGTCTGGAAACCGAAGAAGAGATCAGTGCCTTCGAACAACGGCTAAAAGACCGCTTCGGTCCCATTCCATCCGTGGCTGCCGATCTGATCGAGGTCATTCGCCTGCGCAGAATAGCCAAAACCCTGGGTATGGAAAAAGTCATTCTGAAGAATCACCAACTGATCGGTTATTTTGTCAACAATCCATTGTCCTCGTTCTACCAATCGGCCACGTTCGACAACATCCTGACCTACCTGGCAAAATCATTCAAAAACAGCCGCTTACGTGAACAGAACGGCAAGCGCTCCCTCGTGATTGAAAACATCGAAAACATCGGCCAGGCCCTTGGTCAACTCAAATTAATGCAGTAAATTTGTCCGTTCAACGCGGATTATTTCCGCACCATTTAGTCAACGCTATGATACAATTACGTTTCCCCGATGGTTCCGTACGGGAGTACCCCAAAGGAACCACCTCATATGAAGTAGCCCTATCCATCAGCCCCAGACTGGCTCAGGACTGCCTGGCCGCCTCCTTCAACGAAGCGACCATCGATCTGAACAAACCATTGGATACTGACGGCAGTCTTCAACTCCTCAAATGGGAAGACGCCGAAGGCAAGCACGCCTTTTGGCATACGTCAGCCCACCTCATGGCCGAAGCCCTGCAGCAGTTGTACCCAGGCATCCAGTTCGGTATCGGTCCAGCCATCGAAAACGGCTTTTATTACGACGTCGATCCTGGCGAAGCCGTTATCCGTGAAGCCGACCTGCCCGCCATCGAAGCCCGCATGGCCGAACTGGCCGCCCAAAAGTCCGCCGTAGTTCGCCAACAGATCAGCAAAGACGAAGCCCTGCGTTACTTCGGCAACCGCAAGGAAACCTACAAGATCGAGCTCATTACCGAACTCGAAGACGGCACCATCAGCACCTATTCACAAGGCGACTTTACCGATCTTTGCCGTGGTCCTCACCTGATGACCACCGAGCCCATCAAAGCCATTAAACTGCTGTCAGTGGCTGGTGCTTACTGGCGTGGCGACGAGAAACGCAAACAGATGACCCGTATTTACGGCATCACCTTCCCCAAAAAGAAACTGCTGGATGAATACCTGGTGCTGTTGGAAGAAGCTAAGAAGCGTGACCACCGCAAGATAGGCAAGGAATTGGAACTCTTCATGTTCAGCGAAGCCGTCGGCAAGGGGCTACCCATCTGGTTGCCCAAAGGCACGGCCCTCCGTCTCCGCCTGGAAGATTTCCTGAAACGCATCCAGAAGAAATTCGGCTACCAGCAAGTCATTACCCCGCACATTGGCCAGAAAGAGCTCTGGGTAACCTCAGGCCATTACGCCAAATACGGCAAAGATTCCTTCCAACCCATCCATACCCCTGAAGAAGGCGAGGAATACCTGCTCAAGCCCATGAACTGTCCGCATCACTGCGAGATCTACAAGTTCGCCCCCCGCTCGTACAAAGACCTGCCCTTGCGTTACGCCGAATTCGGTACCGTGTACCGTTACGAACAAAGTGGCGAGCTGCATGGACTGACCCGTGTACGAAGCTTCACCCAGGACGATGCCCACATCTTCTGCCGCCCCGACCAGTTGAAAGATGAATTCCTCAAGGTGATGGATATCATCTTCATCATCTTCAACGCATTGGATTTCAAGAATTTTGAAGCCCAAATTTCCCTGCGCGACCCCAACAACAAGGAAAAATACATAGGCAGCGATGAAAACTGGGAAAAATCGGAACGCGCCATTGTAGAAGCCTGCCAGGAAAAAGGCCTCAACGCCAAGGTCGAATTGGGCGAAGCCGCCTTCTATGGTCCCAAGCTCGATTTCATGGTCAAGGATGCCATCGGCCGTCGCTGGCAGCTGGGCACCATTCAGGTAGACTACAACTTACCCGAACGTTTCGAGCTCGAATACGTAGGCAACGACAACCAGAAGCACCGCCCCATCATGATTCACCGGGCTCCCTTTGGTTCCATGGAACGGTTTGTGGCCGTCCTCATCGAACACACCGCTGGCAAATTCCCGCTCTGGCTCACACCCGATCAGGTCGTGGTATTGCCCATCAGCGAGAAATTCAACGACTACGCCAACCAGGTTGCCGCCTACCTGAACGAACGGGACATCCGCACCGTCATTGACGACCGCAACGAAAAAATCGGCCGTAAAATTCGCGACAACGAGTTGAAACGCATCCCCTACATGCTCATCGTCGGTGAGCAAGAAGCAGAAAAACAAGAAGTTTCTGTAAGAAAACAGGGCGAAGGCGATAAAGGTTCGATGAATTTTACTACCTTTGCCGCACTTTTGACCGAAGAAGTCGAAAAAATGATGACAACCTGGTAAACCAATTTATTGATAGTCAAACAAATAAAATATACGTTAAACGAGGAAGAACACGCTGAATGAGGAACGATGATATAAGAATGCAATACCGGATCAACGAACGGATCCGAGTGAAGGAAGTTCGCCTGGTAGGCGACAATGTGGAACAGGGTGTTTACCCCATCCAACAAGCATTGGCCATCGCTGAGCAGCTACAACTCGACTTGGTGGAAATTTCCCCGAACGCAGCCCCTCCCGTTTGTCGCATCACTGACTACCAAAAGTTTCTGTACCAGCAGAAGAAACGTCAAAAGGAACAAAAGGCCAAGTCGACCAAGATCGTGCTCAAGGAAATCCGTTTCGGACCCCAGACCGATGATCACGACTACAACTTCAAGCTCAAGCACGCCAAATCGTTCTTGGAAGAAGGCTCGAAAGTCAAGGCCTATGTGTTTTTCAAGGGTCGTTCCATCCTGTTCAAGGAACAAGGTGAAGTGTTGCTGCTTCGCTTTGCCAACGACCTGGAAGATTACGGAAAAGTGGAGAGCATGCCCGTTCTCGAAGGCAAGCGCATGATCATCATGCTGGCGCCCAAAAAGAAAGCCGCACCTGCTCCAGCTCCAAATAAACAAGTTACACAACCCAAAACAGAGCAAAAAAATGCCAAAGATGAAAACTAATTCCGGTTCGAAAAAGAGGTTCACCCTTACCGGAACAGGTAAAATCAAGCGTAAACACGCGTTCAAGAGCCACATTCTGACCAAGAAGACGACCAAGCAAAAACGCAACCTCACCCACATGGGTCTGGTTGATAAAGCCGATGTCAACAACGTCAAGATCCTGCTGGGTCTCAAGTAAATCGTCAGAGAAGATATCCGTTTCATTTAACCGAATGCCTTAGCTCAAAAGTTCATCTGAGAAGCATGACGCTAACATTCAAAAAAACGTAACAACAATGCCAAGATCAGTCAATCACGTTGCCTCCAGGGCAAGAAGAAAAAAAGTGCTGGCCCTGACCAAGGGCTACTTCGGATCCAGAAAGAATGTATGGACCGTGGCCAAAAACACCTGGGAAAAGGGTTTGCAATATGCATACCGCGACCGCAAAGTCAAAAAACGCGCTTTCCGCGCCTTGTGGATCCAGCGTATCAACGCCGGTGCCCGCTTGGAAGGCATGTCATACAGTCGCTTGATGGGTGCCCTGCACAAAGCCGGCATCGAAATCAACCGCAAAGTACTCGCCGACCTGGCCATGAACGAACCACAAGCCTTCAAGGCCATCGTTCAAAAAGCCAAAAACGCGTAAGTTTGCGCTTTAACACTATAGTTAAAGGGCTGTGTCTGAACGACACAGCCCTTTAAACGTTAAAAGAAGCCCTTAATTTGCATATATTGGTTTCGTTTGCTATATTTGTCATAGAGAAGTTGCGTCAATCTTGATTGGCAGACTCATCAATTCTATTACAAACGCCGAGACAACGCTTAGGTTTTCAATGGCGGGCCGCACTTCGAAAGAATCGCATCAGGC
>JAAYBL010000291.1 GCA_012718945.1 Bacteroidales bacterium | reverse complement strand
ATCCCCCTGCAATGTTCAAACACGCAATTGGAGATGGTGATGTTCTTGAAGCCACCGCTTGATTCAGTTCCAAATTTAATACGTCCGGTGTTGAAACCCTGGTCAGGTGCCTGAGGCTCGTCGGTCTCGAAAGTGCCTGCTATCATACTACCCTGGTCAAACCCACTCACGAAACAGTTGGTAATGGTCACCTTCTCCGTATCCTTGAAGCGACCCAAGGCATAACTTGCTTTTAGCACGATGGCATCGTCCCAGGGGGCGTTGACGCTACAGTCGGAAATGCGGACATTCCGACAACAGTCGATATCGAATCCATCCCTGTTGGTGTCCACCTTCACGTTGTGCAAGGTCATGTTTTCCACCCCGGTGGCCAGGAGGGCAAAGTGACCGCAGTGCAGCATGGTGAGGTCCTGAATATCGACGTTGACACATTCCTTGAGGGCGATGGCTTTGTTGCCCACCCCGACAATGCGGCTTTCTTCACGCGTAAGGCCATAGCCATCGATCGTGCCATAACCATCAATGCGGATGTTTTTCAAGCCGATGCCCCAAATCAGGCTGTTTTTGAAGTGGCTATGCCCAAAGTCCTGGAAACGGGTAAAGTCACTGGGCTCAGGCGCATCATAGCCCTGGTCGCCCTTGGGTTGTGCGGCTTTGAGCACGGCTCCGTTGGCCAGGTGCAGGTGGATGTTGTCTTTCAGGCGGATGGAATAGCTGGCATACGTGCCGGCCGGGATGTAGATACATCCGCCACCAGCCTGTGCTGCCGCTTCAATGGCGCGATTGATGGCCGGCGAGTCGATGGTCTTGCCATCGCCCTTGGCACCAAAGTCTTTTATGTTGTAGGTGTTGGCTTGACTAAAAATGGAAATCAGGGCCAAAACTGGTATGAGGCTGAGCTTGATCATGGCTAGTGGATTGAGTTGAAGTGGATTCATGTTTAAAAAGGGCTGGCAACATCTCATAGTTGTAGTCGGCCTCCTGATTCTGTCGGTACCAGCAGTAGTAATAGGTTGTCCCTGATTGTACGCTGTTTGAACCAGCCAGAGCCGGTGCGTCCGTTTTCTTGCCAGAGAACCAGAAAGCTTGGGGAGTCTCCATTTGCTTGGCATCAGCCAGCCTTAGCTCCGTATCAGGAGGTGTCACACCCATCATGACCTTGAGGCGCATGCTGGGACCGTAGTACACGGTGAAGGCGTTAATCTCCCGGCTGAAGACGTTGTACAGGCATTGTTCAGGTCGGAAGAAATACTGTCTGTCCGCACTGTCGGTGGCTGCCGAACAACCACCATAGGCCCAGACAAAGCGCAAATCGGCTGGAAGTTTTTGGCCTTGAACGGCCAGTATCAGGCCATTGCTGGGTGTCAGCGGCATCACGGTCATGGTCAGCTTACCTTGCTTCAATAGGGGATCTTCAACCGTGAGTTCCCAGCCTCTGTTGGCTCCGGAGACCTTGACCTTGGCGGCCTTATGCAACCAAACACCTTGTTGACCAACCATCAGGCCGGTGTACAGATAGCCCGCTGTTTCAGGCATAAAAAAGCCAAAGGTACTGCCGTGCTGGGACAACACAGCCTGGGCGCCTGGTCCCTGGCGCAAGGCGACGGTTTTGGGCTCGGCGGCGTTGGCTGACCAAAGGGTGCAGCAAACGGCAAGGAGCATCAACCTACAAAAATAACTCATAATAGTAATGTTAGAGGGGTTATAGTAAGGTATTATTTGTCAGGTTCTTCCTATTTGTTGCGCTGCTGGAGTTTGTACGACTTACCTGCTTTCGTGGGGAAACGGTAGGTGTAATACGTAACGCCCTGTAGTTTTTCTACTTTTTCGATGGCCTTTGCCCCCTTGATAGTAAGCGGGGTCGTGGTACGAAGGCGGCAAAGCTGGCCCTTCTCAGACGTAATGACGCCCTTGGTCAATTGACCGGCTGACCATGTCAGATCCACTTCAAAAGCGCCCCTGGCCTTCAGCCCGGTTACTTGTCCGTCAGACCAGGCTTTGGGCAAAGCAGGAAGCAGGTGTAGTTCACTCAGATGGCTTTGAAGGAAAAATTCGCCAACCCCGGCAATAGCACCGAAGTTGCCATCAATCTGGAAGGGCGGGTGTGTGTCGAAAAGGTTGTTTAACGTAGACCATTTCAACAGTTCCTGATACATCAGATAGGCATGATCGCCATCAAGAAGTCTGGCCCAGAAGTTGATTTTCCAGGCTTTACTCCAACCTGTGCCTCCATCACCCCTCATTTCCAACGTCTTACGACAAGCATCGCCAAAGACGGGATCAATAAGCGGTGACACTTGACGTCCCGGATGAAGGCCAAAGAGGTGGGATACGTGACGGTGTCGGGGATCCACATCCTCGAAATCCTCATACCATTCCACCAAGTTGCCTTTCTTGCCTATTTTCAAAGGGGAAAGTCTGGAACGTTTGTCGAGCAACATGGCTCTGTATTCCATGTTCACACCCAGGATTTCAGAGGCCTTGATGACGTTTGTAAAGAGGTCGTAGATAATTTCCATGTCCATGGCCGAAGCGATGGTGATTTCGACTTCTCTGCCGTTCTTGTCGTAATAACTGTTTTCGGGAGAGGTGGATGGTGCTGTGACCAACTTGCCGTCTTTTTCCACCAGCCAATCGAGGCAAAAATCAGCAGCCCCCTTCATGATGGGGTATGCAACGTCCTCCAAAAACGCTTTATCTAGGGTATATTCGTAGTATTCAAACAGATGCTGGCTTAACCAGGGACTGCCCATAGCCCAGTTGGCCCATTTTGGATCGCCCGTACCTTCACCGACTGGATTGGTCTGTGCCCAGATGTCCGAGTTGTGATGGGCGGCCCAACCGTCCATTCCGTAATAGTTTTTAGCCGTATGCTCACCGTTGATGGCCATGTGTTTGATTTGCTCAATCAGCGGTAGCGCCATCTCCCGCATGTTCAGGGGAAGTGCCGGCCAGTAGTTCATCTGGACGTTGATGTTGGTGGTGTAGTTGCTGCGCCAAGGTGGATTGGTGCTATTACACCAGATACCCTGCAGGTTGGCAGCAATACCACCTGGGCGGGAACAGCTGATCAGGAGGTAGCGACCGAATTGAAAATAGAGCATTTCTAGGTTTGGATCGGGTTGTCCTTCCTTGTAGGCTTTCAACCGTTTGTCGGTGGGGAGATTGGGTACAGGGGCCTTGGTCAAAGTAAGGGATACCCGCTTGAAATAGGACGCATAATCCTGAATGTGTCGTTTGTACAGGCTGGACCAGGAAGCTTTAGCCAAACGATCAAGTCGGCTCTTGGTCAGAAATTCCGGATTCTTGCCTGCTTTGACCGGCGATTGGTCAAATCCGTTGAACGAAGTGGCGGCCGCCAACAGTACAACAGCTTCTGAGCCTTCAGTGAGCACGATGCTGCTGTCGGTCAAGGCAACCTTGCCGTTGCAGGATAAGACCCTGACCCTGTATTGGTAGAACATGCCGGCCATACCGGCCTCATCTTCGTATTGCTGACTTTTACCTGTATTACGAACCCTCGCTTTGCCTTTCAACACCAGGTCTGTGCCTTCACGAACAACGGTATGACGGAGCGGTTGGTCAAGCCTAAGTTCAACATTCAATTGCCCTGGTTTGTCCGCTTTTAGCCTGAGTACAAATACAGAGTCGGGAGCTGAAACAAACAATTCCCTGGAAAAGCCCACATTATCGCAGGTAAAGCGTGTTGTGGCCATTGCCGTCTCAAGATCAAGGTCCCTGACGTACTGGTCGATGGTGCCTTGATGGAGTGAGCGGATGATCAGGTCGCCCAAAGGCTGGTACAAATGGGTATCAGGTCCCTGCATCTTTTTCAAAGCCATGCTGGCTTTGGCGGTATTGCCTTTGAACAACTGCTTGCGGACTTCTTCAAGGTAACTGGCAGCCGTTGGATTAGGGTTGAGGTTGGCCGGTCCACCTGTCCAGAGGGATTCTTCGTTGAGTTGGATCAACTCCGTTTCTGGCCTGCCAAAAATCATGGCACCCAGCGCTCCGTTGCCAATGGGTAGGGCTTCGTTCCAGTTTTCTGCCGGTTTGTCGTACCACAGTCTGTACGTTCCAGCCTCTTTTGAGGCTCCAAATAACTGGCTGGCACAACCCAGCGTAAGTAGACTCAGCGCTACTACATACCTGGACGCTTTGTGCAGGCAGGTCTGCTTCATTTTGGTTGGGGAAGTGGATGTATTCATTGTCTTCATGTAAGGTCTAATGAGCAAAAATACCCCAAAATACGGTAATGGACTAACAGTTTTTGATTTTAATGCTTCGTATTATGACACCGGATGAGGAGCCACCATACGCATGGAGGGTTGTTTAACAGCAAGTTTGGTGGTTTATTCCCAAAAAATGTGTTACTTTGTACCTATTAAAGGCTGCCCATGTGAATGACGGCCTCATCCAATCCATTTCACTCTATGACATTTGAAGAATTACCCCTGGAAGAAGAGGTGCTGGACGGTTTATGGTCCATGAACTTCCGAGACTGCACCCCTGTTCAGGAACAAGCCATTCCCATCCTCCTTGAAGGCAAGGACCTCATAGCCTGCGCCCAGACGGGCACGGGCAAGACAGCTGCCTACTTGCTGCCTATCCTCAACAACTTAATCAAAAGCGAACACCCCGAAGATGCCATCAACGCCATCATCATGGTGCCCACCAGGGAGTTGGCTCAACAGATTGATCAACAAGTAGCCGGTTTCGCCTACTTTTTACCCGTTTCTTCGGTGGCCGTATACGGTGGCAGCGACGGTATTGTCTGGGAACAACAGAAAAAAGGCCTGCAGGCTGGTGTTGACATTGTCATTGCCACTCCAGGACGACTTCTCTCCTATTTGAAGCTTGGCTTGATCGACATTTCCAGGGTACAATATTTCATCCTCGACGAAGCCGACCGCATGCTCGACATGGGTTTCTTCGACGATATCATGCAGGTGGTCAACGAACTTCCCCGACGGCGCCAGACCATGTTGTTTTCAGCCACCATGCCCCCCAAAATCAGGGAGATGGCTAAAACCATCATGGATCAACCGGCCGAGATCCGCCTGGCTGTTTCCAAACCCAACGACAAGATCCTGCAATCGGCCTACATCTGCTATGAGCGGCAAAAGGCCTACATTGTGAAAAGTTTGTTTGAAGATACCCTGCCAGACAAGGCCATCATTTTTGCCTCATCAAAAATCAAGGTCAAAGAAGTGACGCGTACCTTGCGCGGCATGCACTTGCCCGTGGCTGAAATGCATTCAGACCTTGATCAATCGGAACGCGACAGCACCATGCAGGCTTTCAAGACAGGCAAAGTCAACATCCTGGTGGCCACCGACATCGTTTCCAGGGGCATCGATATTGAAGACATCAGTGTGGTCATCAATTACGACATGCCTCACGACCCGGAAGACTATGTCCACCGCATCGGTCGTACCGCCAGGGCGAGTGCCGATGGCTTGTCCATCTCCTTTGTGTCTGAAGACGAACAGGACATCTTCGATCGGATTGAAAAATTTCTAGGGAAAAAAGTGTACCGCCTTCCCTTACCCGAAGAAGTGGGTGAAGGACCTGAATGGGATCCAACCCGGCGTAAAAGCAGCGGCTTCGGCAAGAAAGGGAAAGGGCGTTGCTTCAAACCAAATCGCTAACCGTTTAAAAACACCCATACCATGGAACAAGAAAGAACCGTTGTCATCAGGGAATACGACAGTCCCACCGAGGCCGCCATTGTTGAAGGTTTGCTCAAAGCCAATGGTATACAATGCTTCTTGAGCAACGTACACAATCCGTACCCAATGCCTTTGGGCAATAGTCAGATTAACAACGTTAAACTGTTCGTACTGGAAAAAGACAAGGACGCTGCTGTAGCGCTGATTGAAAATCCGCCTTCCGAAGATTAACGGTATAACCGTTCCCGCTGTTCCTTGACCAGCGGATCCGTGACGTACGACTCGTAATCGGTCATTTTGTCGATGATGCCGTTGGGCGTGAGTTCAATAATGCGGTTGCAGACCGTCTGGATAAACTCGCGGTCGTGCGAAGCCATCAGAATGTTACCCTTGAAGCCCATCAATGTATTGTTGAAAGCTTGGATGGATTCCAGGTCCAGGTGATTGGCAGGGGAGTCGAGCACCATCACGTTGGCGTTTTTCAGCATCATCCTGGCTATCATGCAGCGCATTTTCTCACCCCCGGACAACACGGATGCCTTCTTATAGATTTCTTCTCCAGAAAACAGCATTTTCCCAAGAAAACCCCTGATGTAGCTCTCGCTGGTATCTTCAGAAAACTGGCCCAGCCATTCTACCAGGTTGAGGTCGGTATTGAAGAATTCGTTATTGTCTAGTGGTAAATACGCGGGTGTGATGGTGATGCCCCAGTTGAAGGTGCCCTCATCGGCTTTACGCACATCGCTGATGATCTCAAAAAAGGCGGTCATGGCCCTGGCATCTTTGGATACGAAGCAAATCTTGTCGCCTTTTTCCACATTGAAATTGACATCCTTAAACAGGATTTCTCCGTCTACGCTGGCGCTCAAACCGGCAACTTCCAGGATGGTATTGCCAGGTTCCCTGTCGGGTGTGAAAATGATGCCCGGATAACGTCTCGAAGAAGGCTGGATGTCATCGACGTTGAGTTTTTCCAACATCTTGCGACGGCTCGTTGCTTGTCTGGACTTGGCCACATTGGCAGAGAATCGACGGATAAATTCTTCCAATTCCTTGCGCTTGTCTTCGGCCTTCTTGTTTTGCATCTGTTGTTGACGCAAAGCCAGCTGGCTGGATTCGTACCAGAAACTGTAGTTACCTGCGTATTGTTGGATCTTATTGAAATCGATATCGATGGTATGGGTAGAAACGGAGTCGAGGAACCTTCTATCGTGAGAAACCACCAGAACGGTGTTTTCGTACTCTGCCAAATAGTTTTCCAGCCACATGACGGTATCCACATCCAGGTCGTTGGTGGGCTCATCAAGCAAGAGGTTGTCCGGCTTGCCAAACAACGCCCTGGCCAGCAATACCCGCACTTTTTCCTTGGCGCCCATATCGGCCATCAGGATATAATGTTGATCCTCCTTAACACCCAATCCACTAAGCAGAGCGGCCGCATCACTTTCAGCGTTCCAGCCCTCCATCTCGGCAAACTGCTCTTCCAATTCAGCCGCCCGCATGCCATCGGCATCGGTGAAATCGGCTTTCATGTAAATGGCATCTTTTTCATGCTTCACAGCCCACAGTTTGTCATGCCCCATCATCACTGTATCGAGTACGGTGAAGGCGTCAAATTTGAAGTGGTCTTGTTCCAACACAGACAGACGTTCGCCGGGTCCAAAGACGATGGTACCCCTCGAGGGATCGATCTCACCGGCAAGCACCCTAAGCAGGGTTGATTTGCCAGCCCCGTTGGCACCAATAATACCGTAACAGTTGCCTGGGGTGAACGTAAGGTTGACGTCCTGGAAAAGGACACGTTTGCCAAATTGGACTTGTAGATTGTTGACTTTAATCATGCTCGAGGCTATTTTCTGCGTAATGGGGCCTTTCACAAAGCCGGATGATGTTGCAGTGCAAACGGATACCGGGCTCTTTTCTCAAAGAGGCTGTAAAAGAGGGCACAAAGGTAGCGATTTTTCCGCACTTAAAAAAGTGGCGCTTAAGCTGTGGAGGTTCAACTACAAGACCACTGTTGCTATAGAGTCCATGGATTGTACGACATCAGGCTCCAACTGTTGATCAAAAGATGCGTTTAGTTGCTTCTTGGCGTCTTTATAGATAACCTTCAGCACAGCACTTGCTATTAATCGTCGTGCATCACCTTTTGAAATAAAACCAACAATATTGTATCGTCCTGATACCGTGACAGTACCATCAACTATGGTTTGCAAATGGGCGGAATCGGTGTTCACCAAACGGCGGTTCTGGCAGTTGACGGTGTAGTGAAAAGAGGCTCTTTTTATCAACGGAGTGGAAAAAGACCCCATTGGCTGATTTGACACGTTTATCGTCAACGCATCAGCTCGATTGGTATCACCAACCTTGACATCTTTGTAGACCACCACGACAGGGATGTCCATCTCAGCCAAACTGTCAACGACCTCACCTGTGGCTACGTCAGTTGTTGTTTTATCCCAGATCGTTGTGACACTGGTCGAAACGCTGTGCTTGAAAAAATTCAAGGAAAAAGAGGAAGATGAAGAGCATTTGCTCATCAAACTGATCAAAATAGCGGCCGCGAGAATCGCAAGTAGAACAGATGGTTTGATCTTCATTATGATAGCGTTTAGTCTTTTTTGTTTGTACAAAAATAGCCTTTCTGACGCCTTTTAATAACACGGGCGTATAAAATCGTTCCAATCGAGAGAAATCGCAGGTTGACTCGATTGCATCAACTGCCTTTCTACCTGTTGCACCAGGCTGTTGAAACTCATCCCGTACAGTTCCTGAAACACCTCCATACCGCCAATCCACAACTTTCGCAACCTATCAATCCCGTATTTCTCGATCAGATAACCAACAATATACGCAGACTGATTGTAACAGATTTTGGGCGTCTGCTGCTCTTTAAAATGAAGCAGGAGTGCATCGGCGTCAACAGCCTTGCCGTTTTGAAGGATGTCGCGGTATTTTTCTTCGAACGACAAGGTGTCACATTCAGCTTCAGGGGCGGCAAAGGTAGCCAATCCCTCTTCCAACCAGGCTTGGTCATCCTTGGACGTGCCCCATTTGCATCTTGAAATCAGGTGCATGACCTCGTGTTTGAGTGGATTTCTGGGCCCTCCCACAGAAACCACGGTCTTTCTGGTGAATCCCTCTTGTGGGTCTATCGATGTTATACCGTCCATGCACCATTGATTTCGGACAATCCCTGCTTTTTCCTGTCTTCTTCCTGACAACAACACAGCAACCAGGCAACAGCAAACAAGACAAGGGAAAACAGGCATCGATTTTTCATGGTAATCGTAGAGGTCGTATTTAAGATTGGTGCTTCAAAAACGTTTGCAAGGTAAACCTTTTTTGTTAAAAAAAGCCCCCTTGATGTCAGGCATCAAGGGGGCTCTATCAATTATGTGAGGCGCATCAACGCCTGGGCCTGTCGCTACGTTCGCGATCGCCATGAGGACGATCACCGCGAGGGCGGTCGCCACGATCGGGGCGTTCAGGACGTTCGGGACGTTCCACGTAACCTTCGGGCTTGGGCAGCAAGGCCTTGCGAGACAATTTATATTTGCCCGTCTTGGGATCGATGTCAAGCAGTT
>JAAYBL010000004.1 GCA_012718945.1 Bacteroidales bacterium | reverse complement strand
CCAGGCTGATGGCCGATGGTGCCGATATGGTGTTGGCTGAGATTGAGGTGATAGATGCGCATGGTCAACGTTGTCCGTTGGCCAACGATATGATTACCTTCAGCTTACAAGGTGAAGCTGAATTCCTGGGAGGCCTGGCCAAGGGTGCCCCTGATAATTACGTAGGAAGTACCAATCTGCCTGTTGAATGCGGTGTCAACCGGGTATTGCTCCGCACGACCGATAAGGCTGGTTCCGTTCAACTGATTGCCAGAAGTGGCAACCTGACCCCCGATACCCTTGAGCTTCGCACCCATCCTACCGATGAGCTCAATGGGCTTTCTACCTGCCTGGCTGGCAACGCTCAATACTGTCGATTGGATAGAGGACCCACACCAAGGCACGCCTCCTATAAGGTCACTCGTATTCCCTTGTCTGTGATTAAAGCCGAAGCTGGAGCCAATCAGGATGATGTTGTCAATAGTTATGATGACAATGAAATGACCGAATGGCGCAACGATGGTCTGCGTTCAACCGGCTGGGTGGTTTACACCCTCTCAAGGCCGGCCCATCTCTCTGAAATATGTCTCAAACTCACCGGTTGGCGTAACCGTTCCTATCGATTGCGTATTCTATCGGAGGACAACACGGTGCTTTGGGAAGGAGAGACCCCCAGAAGTCTTGGCTACGTAACGTTGCCACTCAAGATCGGAGCGGAAACGCGTCAGGTCAGGCTGGAACTGATTGGCGCTTCAACCGAGCAAGAAGCATTCGGAGCCATTGTCGAGTTGGAGCAAGGTAAACGTATTGATCGCTTCGACGACAACAAAACCGAACAGGGCGATGCGAAGGATGACTTGCGCATCGTCGAAATCGAGTTCTACGAACCGGCAGTTTCTTGATTTACATAATAAAGAACGGTCATGGCACTCTCTCAAGAAGCGTTTATTTACCTGGCTGTTTCCGTTTTCTGTTTTATCTTTTGCTTCCTGTCATGGCGGAGGCGATTGGTTAAAAGTGCCTGGGAATTGTGTGTATTGACCATGATGACCGGTTTCTGGGCCTTTACCCTTTTCTGTGAGTCAGTGGCTCAATCGGTCGAGATCAAACTGTTATGGGTGAAGGTCTCCTATGCGTTTGTGACAACCACCCCTGTTTTCTATCTGTTGTTTGTGCTGAAGTTTACCGACATATCAGCACTCAAATACTGGTATCACCAACTGTTTCTGTTTGCAGTTCCTATTGTCACCATTTTGTTGACCTGGACCAATGATCAACATCAATTGGTCTGGACAGGGTGGGATCCCCTGGAGACAACAAACGAACTCATTCACTTTCATCGAGGCCTCTGGTTTTGGATTGGTGTCATGTTGAACAGCTATATTTTGCTCATGGCATCAACGTGGCTCATGGTGGTTTTTTTACGAAAACGCAGAGATGTGTTCGGCACAGGCAGGACTATCCTTTTGTTGATAGGGGCCCTGGCTCCCTGGCTGACCAGCGTCTTGTTTTTTGTTGGTATTAATCATTCGATGACCGCCTTGATTACCCCCATAATGATCTTGTTTACCTGCGCCATCTATATCCTGGGTATTCTATACGCAGGTTTTTATAATTTTTTACCGATGGCCAGGGAATTGTTGGTGGAAAACCTGCCCGACGGTATCGTGGCGTTGGATCGATTGGACAGGATACAGGATATCAACGCAATGGCCAGGATTCAGTTGGGTTATTCGCCAACATCGACCGGCTCCATCGATTTGAAAGCGCTGAAGTCTCCTTATCATTCCCTGGCAGCCGCTTTGTTAACGCCAGATACCTGCGAATGGGTGCAACATGGAAGCGGTATGTCTGTCAGAACATACCAACTGATCAAAATGCCAATCCAAACATCGGCTGGGTGTAGAATTGTCATTATCCGGGATGTGACCGAACAGAAACAAGCAGAAAAGGCTATTTTGGAGGCCAAAGAGAAAGCTGAGGCTAGTGATCGATTAAAGTTGGCTTTCCTGGCTAACATGAGTCATGAGATTCGTACACCCATGAACAGTATACTGGGGTTTGTCTCACTCATGCTTGACGAAGGCGTGGATGAAGCGGAGCAACGCACCTATCTGACCATTGTCAAGCAAAACAGCGAACGCTTATTGGGAACATTGAATGATGTGCTCGACCTATCCAGAATAGAAGCCGGTCAGGTGACGGTGAGTCCTTCCGACTTCAACTTGATGGATGTGCTCAACAATGTGGTTTCGTTGTACAGTAAACAAGCCGAAGACAAACAGTTGACATTTCTGCATCGGTGCGAGATTCCAGTCAATTTATCCTATATCCATACCGACAAGGAAAAATTATTTTCCATATTGTCCAACCTCGTCAGCAATGCCCTGAAATTTACGGCTAAGGGCTCGGTGGAGTTGACGTGTGCTTTGTCTGCCAGACGTTTGGTTATCACGGTCAAAGATACAGGGACAGGAATATCCGTTGAAAAGCAATCTCACATTTTTGAGCGCTTTGTTCAAGGCGATACATCACACAACAGGCCCTATGAAGGCAGTGGCTTGGGGCTGGCCATCACCAAGTCGTATGTGGATATGTTGAAAGGCAATCTCAGTTTGGAAAGTACGGCAGGTGAAGGGAGCGTTTTCAGGGTTTCTTTGCCGGTAAAACAGGCTCAATCGTTGTCAAAACAAATCACGTAGTTGCTCGAAAAATACTATCTTTGTTGGTATTAGTGATCGTTAATAGACAACTAACAGGCATATGAAAAAACCAATCAAAAACAACGTATATTGGGTGGGTAAAAACCACTGGGACTTGCGCGAATTTCACGGTTCCGAATACACCACTGCCCGTGGCTCCTCGTATAATTCCTACCTCATTCTGGAGGAAAAGACCGGTCTGATCGACACAGTGTATGAACCCTTCTCCCACGAATTTGTCAAAAACCTGGCCTCGGAGATCGATATCAAGACCATCGATTTCATCGTGGTTAACCACGCCGAACCCGACCACAGCGGAGCTTTGGCTGAATTGCTGGATTTGATACCCGGCACCCCCGTCTATTGTACCGAAAACGGTGTGAAATCCCTCAGGGGCCTGTTCCACCGGGAAAACTGGAACCTGGTGCCTGTCAAAACAGGCGATCGTATTTCCGTGGGCAACGGCAAGGAACTGATTTTTATCCAGGCCGCCATGATTCATTGGCCGGACAGTATGTTCTGCTACCTGACCGGTGACAACGTCCTCTTCAGCAACGATGCTTTTGGACAACACTATTGTTCTGAGCTGCTGTTCAATGACTTGGTAGACCAGGGTGAATTATGGGCTGAGACGTACAAGTACTACGCCAACATCATCACGCCATTCAGCCATCTGGTAACGCGCAAGTTGGAGGAAATCAAGCAAATGGGCCTTCCGATCGATTGCATCTGCACCAGCCATGGCATTGTCTGGAGGGAGAATCCTGCCCAGGTCATCGAGAAATACGAGGCCTTCGCTGCTGGCTATCAGGAGAATCAGATCACGGTTATCTACGATACCATGTACAATGGCACCCAAATGCTGGCTGAAAACATTGTCAAGGGTATCACCATGGCCGACCCCCTGGTGAACGTAAAATTGTTCAGCGCCTCCAAAACAGACTTGAGCGATTTGATTGTCGAAATATTTAAATCGAAAGCCATTCTTGTTGGTTCCCCCACCGTCCACAACGGTGTCTTGTATACTATTGCCGGTTTGATGGAATTTGTAAACGGCATGAAATTTAAAAACAAAAAAGCGGCCAGCTTCGGCACGTACGGGTGGCGTGATGTTGCCTCCAAGAGTATTCAGACCCAGTTGAAAGAAGCGGGGTTTGAGATTATCATGGAGCCCATTTCAGCCAACTGGCGTCCCGATGACCATACACAGGATTTGTGTGTGGCGTATGGCCGACAATTCGCCCTGCTGACCCAATAGGGTCGTGGGGGCTGCCTAATACTCAATCGTATGAAAACACGCCCCTTTCTGACGTTAACCTTGGCAGGTTGCAGCTTATTGCTCACCTTTTTTTGTCTGCCCATCCACGCAGTGACCGCCGTGCGCGTGGCTGTCAATCAGCCACCACCCCTTGAAATCGTCGGTCTTGATTTGTTCGATATTGGCCCCACAGCCATCGACTTAGGTGCTTCCCTCAGCATTTCTGGAGGAAAGGCTCCTTATGCCTATGCCTGGATGGCCAGCAGCCGATTTTTGGGCTCCAGTCTGCAACTGACCGTGCCTTATTCCACCGACTTGATGTCGGTTTACCTCAAGGTGGTCGATGCCAACAACTGTACGTGTATCCGTGCCGTCGATCCCACTGGGTTGGATAATGTCAACGCTAGTGAAGGTTGGTTGGTGTCGCCCAATCCGGCCAAAGATCACTTGATTATCGAATCCCGCACGTGGAAGGGCGATTATCATGCTCTGCTCTACGATGCCCAGGGTCGCTTGGTCCTGGCTAAAACGTTGAACGGGCAGTCCATTGTTCGTTTCAACCTTCCCGCTGGCTTATATGTGCTGAGGCTTGAAGAAGCCGGTACCCATCAGACGTGCATCCACAAAATCATCCTGCTATGAGTACGCACTTACATACCCTGACAGCCGTTGCCAAACGCCTACGTCTGTATGGATACAGTCTGTTGCTTGGCTGTATGATACCCGTTTTTACCCTGTCTGCAGCGACCAATGCCACTTCGGATGCTGCCTCAGATGTTGCTACCGAACTGGCCACAGGCAAAGCCCTGGACTTTTTTAACCAACGCAGTCTGCGCAGTAAAGGGGCAGGTATGCCTCAACGAATGCTGACATCTACCGACCTGGAAATCGCATACCGTTCCGCCAACACCGTCACCAATCCCGTGTATGGATTTCAACGAGGCACCAACGGTTTTGTTTTGGTCGCGCACAACGCCGGTGAACCAGTCATTGTGGGCTATTCGACGAATGGCACCCTGGACGGACGTCGATTGCCAGAGGCCTTGCAAATGCTCTTGAAAAGCTACGAGCAAACCCCGGCTGCTGAGGTGAAGGCGCCGGCCAAACTGCCTGGTGATGTGCCCGTGGTAGCCCCTTTGCTAACCCAACACCTGGATCAATTTTTACACCCTGAAGTGGGAAATTGCTACACGGGTTGCGTAGCGACGGCTATGGTACAGTTGATGGCCTATTACAAATACCCTGACAGGGGGGTGGGCTCCAATTGCTATACGCACGACGCGTATGGGCAGCTCTGCGCATCCTTTGATTCCTTGTACAATTGGGTGAATCCCACTCAGGCCGACTACCAACGCTTGTCGTATCACATGGGTATCGCTTGTAACATGGATTACTGCGGCAGCTCGGACGGTAGTGCCCCTCTGAATTTCTCGTATTATGATGTCTTGCAGCGGCATTTCAAGTACTATACCCATCGTGGAAGCACCGAATCGTACTACATTTACAACGAACTGGACCAACACCGGCCCGTATACATCGAATTATACGGTGACCCTGGCCATGCTGTGATACTGGACGGCTATGATAACCTTGGCTACTTCCACATTGATTTCGGCTGGGGGGGTAACGAGAATGGTTATTTCATGCTTAACAGCAACAGCACCTTTGAGGTGGGTTACCGATTTGGTACCAACATCGGAGGCACTGTGTTTGCCTCCCCATCTCCCTTCGAAGTGAACGTCCAGGATTCTCTGGCTTTGATTGCCTTACACGAAGCCTCAGGTTTTCAAACCGGCTGGGATGTAACCAAACCCGTTGTCAACTGGCGGGGTGTGTTGGTCATGAACGGCCGGGTTATCGGGTTGACATTGGATAAAGCGTTGAACTGCCCACTGCCAGAAACACTGAGTCAATTGACAGCGCTGCGTCGTTTGAACCTCAGGGGATACCTGGAGCGAACCCTTCCGCCTTTCCTGATGGCTATGACTGACTTAAGAGAGTTGTCGCTCAATGTGTACAACCCCACTCAGGTTGATTCCCTGCCCGCCAATATTGGCAACCTGAGTCAGCTAGAAGTGTTGGATGTCAAGGTGAAAGGGCATTTCCCGGCCAGTTTCTCCAACCTGACCAAGTTAAAGGTGTTTCGCAGCAGAGATTCCGGGTTGACCGGTGAGATTCCTCCGTCCTTGTTTGCCATACCTGGTCTGGAAGAACTGGTGCTGGGGGATAATCAACTGACAGGTAGTATACCGGCCAGTATAGGTCAATTGACGGGTTTGACCAAACTGTGGTTGCAAAACAACCGTCTCTCCGGCCCCCTGCCTGAAGAAATCGGGAACTTGACAAACCTGACCGATCTGTGGCTTTCCAACAATCAGTTCTCCGGACCATTACCTGAGCGCTTGGGAGACTGTGCCAAGCTGAGTGGCTTGTACATTGAAAACAACCAGTTTGAAGGCAAGGTACCTGAGTCCATCTGTGACATTTCCCGTTTCACCAACCTGAACATCAGTAACAACCGCTTTACTGCCCTGCCCGACAGTTTGGGACGGATGGTCAATTTGCAGGAAATCAACGCAGCCAACAACCTGCTCGACTCCCTGCCGACCTCCATCAGCCGCTTATCCAAGCTCTTCCGTCTTGATGTACGTGACAACCGCTTGAAAACCCTGCCCGACATGGGTGCCATGCCGGCTTTGTGGGACGTGAATCTATCGAACAACTTGTTTGAAACCCTTCCTTCCTCCTTGGCCAACCTGACCAAAGTGAGCGAGTTGTATGTGTCCAACAACCGATTGAAGGAAATTCCTTCGTTTATAGGTCGCTTGTCCACGTTGAAGTTCGCTAGTTTTGCCAGAAATCAACTGTCGACGTTGCCAACTTCAATGGTTGCGTTGACCAATTTAAAACATTTTGATGCCAGGCACAACCACTTGGAAGGGCCACTGCCACAGCTGGACCATTTGGAGTTGCTTACTTTTGATGTGAGCTACAACCGCTTGCGTTTTGAGGATTTGAGGACTTGCCAGCTACCGGATAACACTATTCACACCGACGACTACGAATTCTCTTATTATGATCAGGCCTCTGTCGCTTTGACGGATACCTTGTTCTTGCTGGACACCTATGACACCTTGAGGCTGGATGCTCGTCAGCTCACCGGGATGACAGATAGCACCAACGTTTATTGCTGGTACAAAGGAGAAAACATGCTGGATCAGCAGTGGGGTGAACCAGTGTTGACCTTATCAGGGCAGAACGTCGATGTCTATGATCAGTATTGGTGCCGGGTGACCAATCCACACTATGTCAACCTGGTCTTGCGCACCGATACCCTACTGGTGGCTTCGCCCTACGACAGTGCCTACCTGGCGGCCCGCATGGTCGATACAGGTACTGGTGAACGCATTGTCAGCGATGCGCAGGTCAAACTTTGGCCACCTGATGGGGTGAGGGGTGTGGTGACCTGGCAGACTTCCCTGGACTCCATCAACTGGGCGCCCGTGGCCTCACAGCCAGCCATTCAGACGCTGGGCGCAACACCAGTTACTGTAGACGGTAGCCGATTGACCGTAGAACCCACCGAGAAGCGTTTTTTCCGTTTCCAAGTGAAGGAATGGACCTGCGATCCCATCTTGAGTGATGTGGTTACCGTATTGCCCTATGGTATCGCCTTGGTGGATACGGTGTTGAATGTGACCGATCAGGAAGTAACCATCGTGCACGATAGTCTACACGTAACCCTGCCGGCAGGATTGGCCGCCGAGGATGTGCGATTGTCCATCAAGCAGGTGCTCAATCCGCCTGCTCCGCCCGATTCGGTCAAGATGAGTACGGTTTTCGATGTGACCTTGAGTTCAGGGGACATCTTCAACCTGCCCCTGCAAATCCGGTTTACCAACCTGGATAAGGCTGGGTTTGACCTGGCCAACATCGATCGCTACAAAGCTGGCTACTACGATGAACAAGCCGGCCGTTGGGTGTATTACGATGATGGAGCCATATCACTCAAGGATAGTTCGCTGGTGTTCAATACGTATCACCTCACGAAACTGGCCTGGTTTGAGTTTTCGCATGGTTCATACACTCATCGCCTGACTAAGGGGCGGGTCAATGTGATCTATAAATATGGCGTGGGCTCGGAAGATAATTTCTACCAGGCTTATGAGATGCAGCATGTCAAAGGAAAAACCTTGGAAGCCTGGCAGGATACCCTGACCGATCCCGACAGCAATGGCAATCCCTACATGATTCAGGATATCGCTCACTACATGAACGAGATCATGAATACGTTTGAAAGCCTGGGGTTGGAAACACCAAGTCTGCGCTTTAATGTGTATGTGGGCTGCATCAAGGATGGCAAGGGTGCTGGCGTGACCGATGCCGGCAGTTATCTGGCCGGGAGAGGCTATTTTTACGTGGATCCCACTTTTGCCAGCGAACCGGCCGACCTGCGTTCGACCCTTTCGCACGAATACATGCACTACACCCAGGACTACTACATGGTGATGCTGACTCACAATTACTTCTGGGCTGAAGCTACCGCCCCCATGGCCGACAGGATGGTCTGGGATGAAACGGTGCAGGAAGAGGCTGAGCCAGAAGGTTTGCTCAGGCAGGGGATGATTTACGAAAAAGGTTTCCGTACCATCTACGATGCGCTGGCCCGCTCCTGGGACGATTATACCAACCTGCCTCTGCTATCGAAATTCCTGGTGGAATCGGCCGATGCCAACCTAGCCAGCACGTTCCTGCATTACCTGCGCAGTTACCGACCGGGTGAACGCCTCAAACCGGAGGTACTCCTGAAAGAATCGCCCTGGACGGGTAGCTGGCTTAGCTACCTGGATAGCTACATCCAGACGTATTTGAAGTCGACGGTGGGCGCCGAATATGATGCTTTTGTGCGTTTCCTCCTGGAAGGGAGTGAAAAGAAATTCACGTTGCTGGCGCCTGATGGCCCTGATCCTTTGGTTAACCTGGATCAGTCCAATAAGTTCATCACCCAGAAATACTACGTGATTAAAAAAGGGGAGAAGAACAAGCAGGACAAGCTAAACCTGGAGTTGCCTTACTTGTCGGCCAAATTGGTGCAGCTGAGCAACTATAACCCCCGCACGAAATTGGTGGTGAAATACAAACGGAAAACGGAGACCAACGAAAACCTCAAGGTCTACCTGGGTAAATACGACCCCAAAACCAAGCAAATGGTGTTTGAGGATCATTCCCTCAAGGATACGAGTGCATTCCTACTGGATGTATACGATTACTCGGCTGAAGGGAAACCCTATGTGGCCTACCTGCTGTTCGTCAATACAAGCACCGACGAACCAGTGACCGTCGATTATGATCTGACCGTGATACAGGTTCCCGACTTGCGTTTTTTCGATGATTTTTCCTTTACCACGCAGTGGGGTGGCAGCAATTTGCCCATCCACCGCCTGGCCTTGGGTGAAACCTCGGAATTGACCACCCTAACCATCATTCCGGTGGTATACAGGATTTATGCTGAGCAGTATTACAGCACCTTGTACTGGGAAAGTCGGATGGAAGGTGACGAGATACGTACTCGAGCATGGTCGGATTGGATGGAACAGGAGGTGACCTACAATTACATGACTGGTCATCTGAGCATCTATGAACGGGAAAACTGGGGCGGTCTTGGGGCAAATGCCACGTTGGACGACAGGGTCTTCACGCTGGAAATGGAAGGCGTTTGGTTTGATGCCTTGCCGTATGGTGGCGATTCGCGCTTTGTGTTCAGAACAGACAACACTGCACAGACGCAGGCCGCCATCAAGAGCATGACCTATATCCGAAGGTTAGCGCACTGGAATGATGCCTTAGAACCTCCAGGTTATAATCCTGTGCAGGAGTACAAGTATATGGGAACCGAGTATCCCGATGAAAACGTGCGGTTCCACTTGTTCTTCTGGTAGGTGCTCAATGTAGCATCACGACCACATCTTTTTTCCGCTCTGCGGGTTCAACGGTCAGTTCTTTGAGCTGGCCGTTTTTCAATGTGGCTTCTATGGTGGTGTTATTTGGGGCGTGCAGTTTGAAGGTGACGTCCCATTCCTTGGGCCAGGCTGGGAATAACAGCAAACTGTCACCGTTGGTCTGCAACAACATCTCTTGCAGGCCTATCATACCCGATCCACCCCAATTGTGGTCGGGCACCCAGTCGTTGCCAGGACCCCACCAGGTGGGAAAGCGCCTGGGTGCATCACCCAGCTTTTTCAGGGTCAATTCCTTGGCTTCATCTGTCAGTCCCAGGCGGGCACAGAAAATGTTGTCCTGGTGCCAGCTTTGGTAATGCTTCTGATCCGGGTTCTCGATGCCGTGCTGCCAGGTGTCGATAGCCACTTGCAGGTCGGGTTTGCCCACGCCGTACCATCCATAGGGAAAGACGGGGTAGAGTTGGGGAATTTCCGTGTTGTTGATGCGCTCGAACGATTTGGCGGGAGCAATGACCTTATGTCCATTCATTTCCCTGAAACTGATGGGGGGAATGCGGGTGAGGAGACCGGACAGGTAAGCGCTGCTATCGATGGCTAGCAGGCCTGTCACGACACTCTTCAGGGCGCAGATGGTACTGGTGGCGTTGTTGGCCATCTTGTAGGTCTCACAGGCTGTGCCGGGGTAAAGGACCAAGTGGCCGTTGGCGTCAAGTTTCTCCGGTGAGCGACGCTCTGCCAGGTATTGATAATGCTCGTCGTAGAAGCGCAGGGCACTTTCCATCAGGGGTATGTAAGGCTTGATGTCCATGCCGGTGTAACGGTGGGCTTCCAGCATCATGAAGCAAAACTCCAGCACGGTGTCCCATTGGTAATCCACCCACTTGTTGTACTGCACTCCCTTGTCGTAAAAGGCGGGTCGTTTCCAGCCGTATTCGAAGCCAACAGGTAGTCCCAGCAATTCCAGTTGCTCGGTGAAGCTGGCGCCTCCATGTCCCCAATATACCTGGGTGCGCAATTCGGCGTTGCGCAACAACCGGTTGTAAAAATCAAACTGGGATTTCATCAGGTCGACATCGCCGCTTTTCAGCATGGGCCAGTAGACCAGGCGTTGGTTTTGAGCGGTAAAACTGCCTCCGCCCCAAGCCCTGTAGTCAGGGGAGTAAGTGCGCTTGGCATTGACGTATTCTGGATCGAAGGTGAACAGACCACCGTTGAACTTGGTAGGGTATTCGCCGTAAGCGTTGCAACCTAACTGGTAGCGGAATACCTGGTAATTGCGCCCTACTTGCCAGGGTTTGGACGTGGGTGCCGGGTCGTGTTCGTTGATGCGGATGTAGCTGCGGTCCCAGTAGGCTTCCCACCAATCCTGCGTGGCTTTGCGTGCGTTCTTGCTGTTCTGGGCTGCCTCAGTGATGACGGTGGCCAGACCAGCCTCCCAAAGGTCAAGGCGTTCAGCCTGAGCGGTATGCAACACCACTTCCAATTTATGACGGGTGGCTGGTAGGGCGCTTTTCAAACGCCAACCTTTGTATGGCGTACTGGCGTATTGTCCTGTCTCTGTGCTATCGGCCACAAAGTTACGGCCTTTGACGATACCGCCAAAGATGCGGTCCTTCAGTGGATTGTCCAATTGGTCCTTGACGCTTTCCAAGCCTTGTTGCTGCACCAGCAAGTCGAAGCAGCCCTCGGTGTTCCTGTTTTGATGGTAAAACAGGATGGCACTGTTGTTGGCGACAAAGGTCACTTCATCCTTGCGTAGCTTCGGCTCCACCGGGGCGCTCAGCCAGGAACGCATGGCCTCTTTTTCACCCTTGCCCACTACCTGGTCGGTGAGTCGCCAGTTCTCGTACGTGAGGCTGGCTGTCATTTTCTGGTTGCTGGCTACGTCCAGGTGTATCACGGGGCGGAACACATCCACCCACACCGTTACTTGCGCTCTCATGCCGTAGCGTTCGCCCTTCAACTCTACGGCTCCTTCCTTGAGGTTGAGTGTCTGCAGAAATTCAGTGCTGTTCTTAAAAGGGTTGGGGTCCAACCGTAACCGTAATCTTCCCAATTTGGGAAAACCGCTCAGCTCGTTGAATGTGCCACTCCTGGACATATACATCAGCACATCTCCATTTTCTACCCACACGTTTAGCCCAATATCGCCACCGCCGCAGGGCATGCTTTCACTTGCATTCTTGCTGGGTGATTTCCAGATCACATTGTAGTCATCCAGCCAATTGTTGGAGGCTTGTAGGGGGTTGGTTGCTGCGGCTAAGAAGCTGGCAACCAAAACTATATAGAGTCTAAGGTGGGATTTGTTCGGCATTGGTCTTTATCTGAGTCGCCCCAAAGATAAGGACTGTCCCGAAAAATCCCGAAAAATGGCCGAAAAGTTAGTGGTTGTTAACGATTGGAGCGGCTGGTTCCCCCGGGAGGGGATGATTCCCCCGAGGGCGGCTGGTTCCTTCGGGAGGGGATGGCATCCCAAAGGGCTGCCATCCCATGGCATGGGTTTTGGACGTTGAGGTGCCACTTATTGTTAGCGTATTAAATATGAGGTGGTTATATCATCTCCTGACTTTGACAATGGGACACCCAAATTAACTTTCTGGTGGAAATAGTTGTTTAATGGCCACCTGCTGGGGTGTATTGAACACAGTACGTCGAATAGACTGCCCATCTGGAAGGGTGATTTCAATAGTCGGGATAGACTTGGCGATTTCAATTACGGTATCAACACTCATGCCTATCTCCATCATTTTAACGACTCGTTCAAGCTCTTTGT
>JAAYBL010000038.1 GCA_012718945.1 Bacteroidales bacterium | reverse complement strand
GTAATGAAGGAGCATTTGGGAGCCACGTTCTCAAAATCCACGTCACCCTTCAGCCTGAAACCGCTTTTGGTTTCGGTAGAGGGCACCCTGGTGGTACCCACATCAATCACGACCACACCATCCTTGACCATGTCGGCGGTCAGGAAACCTGGTTTACCCAGGGCGCAAATGATGATGTCGGCGCTCAGACACTGAGCTTTGATGTCGGTGGAATAGCTGTGTACGACGGTGACGGTGGCGTTGCCGGGATAGGCCTTCTGCATGAGCAAGTTGGCTACCGGTTTACCCACGATGTTGCTACGACCGATGACCACCACGTGTTTGCCTTTGGTTTCTATCTGGTAACGCTTGAGCAGCTCCAGGATACCAGCCGGTGTGGCTGAGACGAAGGCGGGCAAGCCCAGGCTGACGCGACCCACGTTGACGGGGTGAAAGCCGTCGACATCCTTGCGGTAATCGATGGCTTCGGTGACCCGTTGTTCGGAGATGTGTTTGGGCAACGGCAATTGCACGATGAAGCCATCCACGTCGGCATCCTGATTGAGGCGTTCCACTTCGGCCAGGAGGCGTTCCTCTGTGACATCATCCTCAAAACGAATCAATGTGGAGGTAAATCCACAGTCTTCACAGTCCTTGACCTTGCCGGCGACATAGGCCTCACTCCCACCGTCATGGCCCACCAGAATGGCAGCCAGGTGAGGTCTTTTTTCTCCGGCAGCCACCATACGGCTGACTTCGGCGGCGATTTCCTGTTTTACAGCGGCGGAGACCGCTTTACCATCAATTAGATTCATTGAGTATAGTTATGTCGTTAGTGTTAGAGAGAGGTGCTAAGGGATGCTACCCCGGCGGGTACCTCATCGGCGTCTAAGCGCGCCTAGGCCACCGCGACCCGGCTTGGCGGTGCTGACGGCTTTCATCATGCGGCGGGTTTCTTCAAATTGTTTGAGCAGCTTGTTGACTTCCTGAATGGTGGTGCCACTGCCTTTGGCAATGCGTTGGCGGCGGCTGGCGTTGATGATATCGGGGTTGCTGCGTTCGGAGGGCGTCATGGAGCCGATAATGGCCTCAACACCCTTGAACGCATCGTCGTCGATATCCATATCCTTGATGGCCTTGCCGGCGCCGGGGATCATGGAGACCAGGTCTTTGATGTTACCCATTTTTTTGATCTGGGCAATCTGGCTGACAAAATCGTTGAAGTCAAACTGGTTTTTGGCTATTTTCTTGGACAGCTTCCTGGCTTCCTCTTCATTGAATTGTTCCTGGGCCTTTTCCACCAGGGAGACCACGTCACCCATACCCAGGATACGGTCGGCCATGCGTCGGGGATAGAAAGCATCAATGGCTTCGGGTTTTTCACCGGTACCGATAAACTTGATGGGCTTGTTGACCACCGTTCGAATAGACAAGGCAGCCCCACCGCGGGTGTCACCGTCGAGTTTGGTCAACACCACGCCATCGAAGTCCAGGCGGTCGTTGAATTCCTTGGCCGTATTGACGGCGTCCTGACCGGTCATGGCGTCGACCACAAACAGGATTTCGTGCGGGTTGACGGCTTTCTTGACAGCGGCGATTTCCGTCATCATGACTTCGTCAACGGCCAGGCGGCCGGCCGTATCGATGATCACCAGATCCAATCCCTGTTTCTTGGCAAAGTTGACAGCGTTTTTGGCTATCTCAACAGGTTGCTTATTGTCGGGCTCCATATAGACAGGTACGCCTATCTGTTCACCCAACACCCGCAACTGCTCGATGGCAGCGGGTCGGTATACGTCGCAGGCGACCAACAAAGGATGTTTGCCCCGCTTGGTACGCAGCATGTTGGCCAGCTTGCCGGAGAAGGTGGTTTTACCCGAACCCTGCAACCCTGACATAAGGATGACCACCGGATTGCCCTTCAGATTGATGTCGGCTTGTTCCCCGCCCATCAGGGTGGTCAATTCGTCGTGAACGATCTTGACCATCATTTCCTTGGGCTTTACCGATTTGAGCACGTCCTGACCTAGGGCCTTTTGCTTGATATCTTCGGTGAATTGCTTAGCTATCTTGTAGTTGACGTCGGCGTCGAGTAAGGCTTTGCGTACATCCTTGAGGGTTTCTGCCACATTGATCTCGGTGATTTTTCCTTGACCTTTGAGCAATTGAAAGGAGCGTTCCAGCCTGTCGCTTAGATTTTCGAACATAGTGATGGGTTTGAGTATCCGTTTAGCGGCGCAAAAATACAAAAAAGCCCCTGCTCTGCCAAACCTGAAAGGCGACAAACCACAGAAAATGACAGGATCTCAAGGCGTGGACTTCACATCGAGATAGAGAGGCAAGTGGTCGCTGTACCCGCCCTGCCACACCATGCCGTGATACGTACGAAAAGGCTTGATGCCCAACCAGGTCTTATCGGTCTGCAGCAGGAAGGGTGGATCGGCCACCACCACCGTATCAAGCCGCTCCAAGAGGGCCGGACTGACCAGGATGTGATCCAGAAAAGCCCAGTCGGACTGGTGTTTGTGGGTACCCTTGATGCCTTGATCACGCATCAGCAAAGTCAGGTTGAATAAAGATGACTCCCTTCCTAACTCTACTGCCAGGGATGGACTGTCGGCTTCGTCATTGAAATCGCCCATGATCAAGACCATAGTCTGAGGGTTGATCGTGAGCAGGCTGTCCACATAAACACGCATAGTCCTGGCCACTTGACGGCGTAAGGGACTGGTAGCCTTCTCTCCACCCAACCGGGAGGGCAAATGACACACCAATACATGCAAGGTATCCACCCCATACAAATAGCCTTTGACCACCAACACATCGCGGCTGCGCTTGGTGGGCTGGCCGTCAAACCTGGCCACCAGAACGGTATCGTGCAGGGGTTGAAACAAATAAGGATTGTACAACAACGCCACATCTATCCCCCTGGGATCGGGAGACTCCCTGTGAATAAAGGTGTAACCGGCCTGTTTC
>JAAYBL010000290.1 GCA_012718945.1 Bacteroidales bacterium | reverse complement strand
GACTGTTCTATATTCCAGACAAAGGCCCTGACGCCGGCTTCCGGGTTGCGTTCGTCCATCTTCTTGATGTACTTGAGCAAGTCGGGCACGCGCTCGTCTTCGACCATAGTGATGGCAGCCGAGTTCATTTCGGGCCAGGTGTGGGTGCCTTGTCTAGGCTCCCCGTTCACACTACCCCTACCGCTTACCTGTTCCCAGGTGGTGAAGCCACGAATGGCCAGGCGGTCAAACAGGTATTCTACCCGTTCAGTGTTGGTTTGATTGTATATGATGAATACTGCTTTCATTTGTATGGGATTATTTGTCCATGAATATGAATTTTTTGCGCACTTCTTGCTGTTTGTCGCGTTCACCTCGGCGGGCAAATACGGCGTACAAAACAGGTATCAGGATCATGGTAACCATGGTGGACACAGACAAACCACCGACAATGGTCACACCCAGGGGTGCCCAGGTTTCTGAACCTTCACCGATGCCCATTGCCATAGGCAACATACCTAATATGGATGTCAAAGCTGTCATGATGACAGGACGCAAACGGGACTTACCAGCTACGGCGATGGCTTCGTTCAATTCCAGCCCCCTGTCGCGCATCAGGTTGATAAAGTCGACGAGCACGACACCGTTCTTGACCACAATACCCACCAACATGACCAATCCGATGGCGGCAATCATACTCAGGCTGGTACCTGTGATAAAGAGCGCAATAGCCACACCGGTAAAGGCAAAAGGTATGGAGAACATGATGACAAACGGTTTGGAATACGATTCAAACTGGGATGCCATGGCCAGGTATACCAGCAACATGACAGCTAGGAGCAACAGACCTATATCGGCAAACGATTCTTGTTGATCTTCATAAGTACCACCAATGGAAACAATGATACCAGAAGGTATATCCAGTTTGTCTATCTCGGCTTGTATCTGTTCAGCCATTGTGCCCAAGGGTACCCCTACTGGCGTTACCTTGACAGTAACCAAACGCTCTCTACGTTTATGTTCGATATTGGGCGGCGACCACAATTCCTTGACTTCACCCAATTCCTTGAGTTTGATCTTGCCTCCGGTTGGCGTCGGGATGGTCAATTCCTCTACATCGACAATGGTGTTGCGGTAGGATTCTTCCAAACGAACGACGATATCGTATTCTTCCCCATCTTCTCTTAAATACCCGACTGTAGCACCGTTGATGCGGTTGCGTACATAGGTGGAAACGGTTGCCGAATTCAAGTTGTGAAGGGCTAGTTTCTCCTTATCAAGTACCACTTGTAGTTCGGCTTTATCTTTGTCGCGGCTTACAGTAACGTCACGAGCCCCTTTCAGGTTTTTGACATTGGCTTCTACCTGGGCGGATAGCGCATTGGTTTTATCGAAATCATAGCCGAATATTTCCACATCGACGGTGGAAGTTCCTCCCATACCACCGCCACCGGCGGTTACCGTGTAAGTGATGACTTCAGGCAGGGTGCCCAAGAATTGCCTGATTTGTTCAGACACATCCACATCACTGCGTTTGCGTTTATCCACATCTGACAGACGCATGTTTAAATTGATCAGATTGGTCCCCGATTCGGTAAACATGGCCGCAATGCTGGACTCATCATTGGATCCCGTAGACGAAGAAAGCAACTCTACTTCGGGACAATGCGTCAGGATGTAATCTTCCAGTTTGCGGGTCACTTTCATGGTCTCTTCCACCCTGGTGCCGGATTGCAGCTCAATAGCTGCAGACAGACGACTCTGGTCGGAACTGGGCATAAACTCCGTTCCAATGAAGTTAAACAAAAACAGCGATGCCACAAAGATGCCAAGGGCGCTGAAGATAGTCGTTTTCTTATGAACCAATGCCCAGCGCAAGACCCTTTCGTACCAGTTGTCAAAACGATCCAATTGCAGACCGATGGTCCTGTCGTACCAGGTTTCTTTCTCATCTTCCTTTGCCTTGAGCAATTTTGCGGCCAACATAGGCGTCAAGGTAATGGCAGCCACGGTTGACGTCACCACGGTGATGGTTACAATCCAACCTAACTCCTTAAACATGACACCCATCATACCACCGACCATGGTAAGCGGCAAGAATACGGCTACGATAACCAAGGTGGACAGGATGACAGACACCCACACTTCGTTGGTGGCGTAAATGGCGGCTTCCCTGGGCGTACTGCCCCGCTTGATGTGCTTGGTGATGTTTTCCAACACCACAATGGCGTCGTCCACCACCATACCGATGGCAATGGAAAGGGATGACAACGAAATGATGTTCAATGTACTACCGGTGGCAAACAGGTAGATGGCCGCCACGACCAGAGAAATGGGAATGGTTAGGGCGATGATGACGGAGGCACGCCAACGTCCAATAAAAAGGAGCACGACAAAAACCACAAAAATCAAGGCGAGCAACAGAGTTTCAGACAAGTTGCCGATAGCCGAACTGATAAACTCGGAAGTATCGTACACCAATTCGAATTGCAGGTCGGAGGGCAAGGTCTTCTGAATTTTCACCAGGTTTTCCTTGACCTGTTCACAGACCTCAACGGAATTGGCACCTGACTGACGGGTGACCATCAAACGCACAGCATCTTGACGGTTGGCTTTTTCTTCCAGGGTCAAGTCCTTAACGGTATCACTTACCTTGGCTATGTCTCTGATCTGAATGCTGGCGCCCTGATAGGTACCAACTACCAGATCCTTGATCTCGTCGCTAGCCTTAAACTCACCTTCCACCCTGATCTGATAATGCTCCCTTCCCATTTTCAGGGAACCGGCCGGCATGTTCAGGTTGCTGGTAGAGATCACACTGGTCAATTGTTCCAGCGAAAGGCCGGTGGCATCCAACTTTTTGGCGTCCACGTCCACATAGACGTAACGCTCTGGTGCGCCCACGATGGAAACAGAGCCAATGCCGTCAATACGTTTCAAGGGATTGACGACCTTCTCTTCCAGAAGTTTCTCCAGTCCGGTATAGCTTTGATCGGCCGTTACTGAATACATCAGGATGGGCATCATACTGGTGCTCAACTTGAAGATGGCAGGCCGACTCGCGCCGTCGGGCAGGTAGTCGTAAATCATGTCGATGGCGTCCCTGACGTCATTGACCGCTTCGTCCAAATCTGCACCCCAATCAAATTCCATCATGACCATCGACATGTTGTCTCTGGAGGTGGAAGTGATTTCTTTGATACCCTGTACGCTATTGAAAGCGTCTTCCAAGGTTTTTGTCAGGTTGGTTTCTATTTCTTCCGCGTTGGCTCCTGAATAGGTGGTCATCACGGTCACATAAGGTGGCTCCATCTCCGGAAACTGGTCGATGGGCAGCAGGCTTAAACTGTACAAACCGGCCACCATGACGGCAGCGAAGATCATCAAGGTCGTCACCGGTTTGCTTATTGCACTTCTATAGATACTCATGCGTATGTATGTTAACTGTTGTCATTGTATGGATTGTACTTACTCCACCACGTTCAATTTCACACCGTCAACCAACCTGGCTTGACCTGCTGTAACCAGTCTGTCGCCTTCGGTTATGGAATCGCAGCGAATCTCCACCTGGTCGTCAAAGCGTTGACCCAAAGTCACCGTGTAACGTTTGGCCTTACCATCCTTTTCCACAAAGACGTAGCGTTCATTGGCCCCTTGGGTTTTGAGCACGGACTGGTAGGGTACTACGACAGCCGATGTCTGGCCCAGTGAAATCTTAGCTCTGGCGAACATGCCTGGTTTGAGTGTTTCTCCTGCATTGGGCACCCTCAGTTCCACTTCGAACGTACGGGTTGACGAGTTGACCGTCGGGGCTACGTTGTAGATGCTGGCCTGGAAGGTTTTACCTTCATAGGTATCGGAGGTCAAGGTCACCTTCATGCCTTTCTTTACCAAGGGGTAATAGGATTCGGGCATATTGATGTAAGCCTTGAGTTGGTTCAATTGCATAACGGTCAAAATAGGCATGGCTCCCGAGTACATTTCACCGTTTTCGTAGTTCTTTGCGGCTACGACACCGGAAAATGGTGCTTTGATTTGGGTATTGCTTTCTAGGTAGGCGATGCTGGTACGTTGAACGCTTAACTGGGCCTGCAACTGATCATAGGTTTGTTGTGAAATGGCACCGGTTTCTTTCAAGGCTTCGTAGCGCTTGAAATCGTTCTCCAGGTTCGTCAAATTGATTTTGGCTTGCAACAAGGAGGTCTGATCCATGTGGACGAGGACCTGTCCCTTTTGGACGCGGCTGCCCACTTCCACGAGGATGCGGTCGATACGACCGGGAGAAACGGGCACCAGGTTGACTTCTTCGACAGCCTGCAGGTTGGTGGCATACTCCAGTTCCTGACCGATGGTCGTGGTGGCCAAGGTTGCAACCCGTACGTTTTCAACACGCTCGGTGACAACCTCCTGTTTGGCCGATTTGCCTGAGCAGGCGGTAAGCATTGACGCGCCGGCCAGGAGCGTCATCATTGCGACATGAACTTGTTTCATATGTGTGTGGTTTGTGTTTTAACTTAAAGGGTTCCTAACAGCTTGAGCAATTCATCTTCGGCGTTGAGTAAATTCATCACGGCCGAAACGTAATTTGACTGAGCTGTCAGCAGGTTGTTGTTGGCGTTGGTTACCTCGATACTTGAGGATAATCCTTGTTCGTATTTTTTGGTGATATTGTTAAAGACGCGTTGAGTCACCTCGATGTTCTTTTTCTGGATTTCAAAGCTTTCCAGGGCACTCTTCAGGTTGTAACGCAGTTGTTTTTCCTGTACCAGCAGTTGATCCCTGGCCTGTTCGTGATCCAATTGTGAAGCTTGCAAGGCCAGTTTGGCTTTTTTTATGTTCACCGCATTTTTGCCACCGGCGAAAATGGGGACACTTGCTGTCAGCATCAGGGTATTCTTCATGGTGATGTCAAAAGCGCTGGTCAACAATTTCTCATTGCGTTGGTATACGGCATTGACCGTTGGCATAATGGCTCCGTAGGATGACGATACTTGCTTCTCACTGAGTTCCACACTGAGGGCGCTGGTTTTCAAATCCAGGTTGTTTTCTGGAACAAAGGGTTCCAGTAAGAGGTCGAACGCTTTGTGAGCTCCCGTGAGTTCTTCCAGGTTGCCGGTCAAGATCAAGGCATCATCAGCCTGCAGTCCCAATAACAAACGTAGAGAATTGTACGCCACTTCGATGTTACGATCCATGGTGGTCACTGTATTCTCCAGATTGGCCACTGTAACCTCCATCTGATCGGCTTCCGTCGATTCACCAATACCCACGTTCACCTTGATGCGGGTGGCTTTTGCCAATGTCTTGACGTTCTCCAGGTTCTTTTTCAATTGGTCGCGGCTGAATTCCGATAAGAGAATGGCATAATAGGTGGTGTTGACAGCCTGCTTGATAGCCAACTCGGTTTGACCGATGGCGTTTTCCGACATCTGGCGGGCAATCTCTGCCATCTGGATGCCGACAACGATGTTCCAGTTGACAAGAGGTTGAGCCACTTGCAACGTCATCGTACTTGATGGCTTCATGGCAATCTTGAAAGCGCCGATGTTAATGCTATCGCTCACCAGATTGGTTTGATAGTTGACATTAATGTTGGCCTGGGGCAGGTAATTGGCGATAGCTGCCCATTTGGCCATTTCTGCTTGCTCCAAGGCCAGTGACGCTTTTTGCAAGCTTCGGTTGTGCAGCAAAGCGTGTTCCCTGGCTTGCTCCAGGGATAAGGCCCTTGTTTCGGGGCCCGGTTGTGTCTGAGCTTGCCCGGCAACAGTCGCCAACCAGGCGGTGAGTAGCAGGGTTGACACATTCCATCTCATTCTCATAGGTTTTTATTCTGTTTAAGTGGTTATTTCAAGGATAAAATAGCGGATCGCCTGAGCCCATCAGTTGGTCGATGTATAAATCGATGACTGTGTCATCCAATGGTGGGCTGGGTTCAACTTTATCGGATTGGTGGTGGTTTGTTTTCTTTTCAAGGTAGTAGGTCATACCACGTTCGTTGCAGAGGGCGCGCAACAAGGTGTCGATCAAGAATTCAATTCCCTGTTGCTTACGATCAACCAAGGCTTCTTTTTGCATCAGATTCATGGCCATGTTAAACTGAGTGACGACAAAATCGGCCATCATGGTTACATCCAGGTCTTCCCTGAACAAGCCTTCGCTTACACCCTCTTTCAACAAATTCAATATATTTTCGTGCATGTCCTGGTGCTTGCGCAAAAGGGCGTTTTTGTGGATCTCCGGGTAATACTTCGCCAAGTCGAAAAAGAAGTTGACAAATTGATTGTGTTTGTTCTTGACATGAGACGACGAAAAGCGCAACACTTTGTCAATGACATTACCTTCAATCTCGCACATCTCTTGACTTGGTTTGCGTTTCTTTTGATCCATGTCTTGCAAGACGGCCTCAACCAAGGCTTCTTTCTGCGAAAAATAGGTGTAGAACGTCTTTTTTGAAATACGCAACTCTGCACAGATGTCATCAATGCTGACGCTGCGCAGACCATACTTCAGGAAACGCTTGGCACCTGTTTTTAAGATGTTCTTATAAAGAGCTTGATCCATTACCTATTGAAAACGGCGACAAAGATACATCGACAGCTGACAGTCTGTTATACGAAACGCGTTAAATAATCTTAACGTTTTACATAGCAGCACTTATATATCTGTATTACTGCTGGTTACATGGAAACTTAGAAAGTTCCTGCGTTTCCGAACGCATCATTTCTTTGCATTATTTTCCCAATAACGCCCACAGCGAGTCAACAAAAAGGACGATAACCACTTATACAGACAAAGGGGGGAATTTTTTCAGCTGCAGATACAACTGATGGATGGGCAATCCCATGACGTTGTAATAGGATCCTTCGATGCGTTCAACCGCCACAAAACCAATCCATTCCTGAACGCCATAGGCACCAGCCTTGTCAAAAGGTTGGTAAGTCTCTACGTACCAGGCCACCTCCTCATCACTCAATTCACTGAATGTTACATCGGTTCTGGCAACAAAAGAGCATGCGTGTTTCCGGCTGCTCAGGCAGACGGCGGTAAAAACCTGATGTGTACCGCCTGACAAACGTTTCAGCATAGCAATGGCATCAGCCTTGTCCCGGGGTTTTCCCAGCACCGTTCCATCTTTGTATACGATGGTATCGGCTGTGATCACCAGATCATTGGCATTAGCGAGGGCACTGTTGGCTTTGGCTTTCTGCAATGCAATATAGCGGGCTGTTTCCGCACCATCCAAACTGGATGGGTAAGACTCATCGGTTTCCACCGGGTCGAGTACGCTCACTTCCAGACCAAGCTCTTCAAGCAAAGTACGGCGGCGGGGTGAACGGGAGGCCAGCTTCAGATGGTAGCCATCAAGATTGGGGAGGAGGTGATTCATGTGAATGGTCAACAAAAACGGTCGTTACCAGCCAAAAGCCTCGGCGCCATCCATCCAGATGCCCTGGGCCTTCATGATCTGTTCAATCAGGTCCCTGCCACAGCCGTCACCAGCCTTATGGTGGGAAACGTAACGGGCAATTTGACGGATCTCGGGTGCTGCGTCTGCGGGACAAGCCGGAAGTCCGACCAACTTCATGACTTCATAATCAGGGATATCATCACCCATATAAGCCACCTGATCTGCACGCAAACCGGTCTTGGTCAGGAAATCGGCAAAGTCGTATTTTTTCACGCTGGAAGCCATGTAGATGTGCTTAACTCCCAACAATTCAAAGCGTTGGCGAACAGCCTCGGTACGACCACCGGTAATAATGCCGATGATCAGGCCTTTCTTGACGGCGTGATGGATGGCGTAGCCGTCCTTGATATTGACGGTGCGCATGGGTTCCCCGTTGGGATACAAAGGTATGATGTCGGCTGAAAGGACCCCGTCTACATCGAAGACGACGGCTTTCAGGGTGGTCAGGTCAAACGGAATGGTACTCATAAAAAGTGTTGATGAATGTGTTCGCTGAGTAGTTTGTATAGAGCGGCTTTTTCAGGATGATTGGCCAGTAGTAACAGGTGTTTGTCAATCACTCGACGATCGTTGCGCACGGCTGGACCAGTCTGAGCCTCCCTTGGTGCGAGGTCGTGCACCTTGGCGGCTGTCTCATCGATCAAGGGCAATAAAAGGGAAAAATCCAGGCCGTCTTCTTCCAGCAGTTCGCCAGCCACTCCATAGAGATGGTTCACAAAATTGCAGGCATAGACAGCGGCCAGATGCAGGGTAAGTCGTTTTTCGGATGCCAGGGGCTTGACGACACCAGAAATGTCAGTGGCCAAAGCGCTGATCATCTGTAGCGTCGTATCGTCGGTCGCTTCTACAAACAACGGCAAGGACGTCAGGTCGAGTGGGCGGTTGGGACTGAACGTTTGCAGGGGATACAACACACCGGCCCTGTTTGTATAGGGAGCCAGCAACGAGAGCGGCAGGCTACCGGCCGTATGCACCAGCAAAGGATTATCCCATTGGTTTAAAGGCATTTCATCCAATACCGTTGTCAAGGCGTCATCGCTCAAGGCACACAGGTACAGATCGGCACCGGGTTTGATGGCGGCCGGCTGGTCGACAGCTTCTGCTCCCAGCGTATCAGCCAGTTCGGAGGCATGTGCCATGGTTCGGCTATAGACCTGCTCAAACCGGTGTCCGGCCTTGAATAAGGCGGGTCCCAGGTGATTGGCCACGCGTCCGGCTCCTATCAATGTAATCAGCATGATGTTGCTTTCAAAAACAGGTCGTTGATTTATTCATCGTGGCCGTAGCCATTGAGGTGCACCTTTTCCCATTGCATCTTGCTTTCGTCAAAGGGCTTGCGTTCTTCGGCCTTGACTCCAACGGCAATGATGGCCAGCACACTCAGGTGATCGGGTACGTTCAACACCTTGCGCACATAGGCTTCGGCATCTTCGCCATCGGCGGTTTGACGCAAACGTACCTGAATCCAGCAGGACCCCAGTCCCAGGTCTTCAGCTTCCAATTGAAGCAGAATGGCTGCGATCGAGGCATCTTCCACCCACACGTCGCTGCGGGAAGGATCGGCCAGGACAACCACGGCCAGGGGGGCTTTTTCCAAAAACTGACTACCGTGCTTCTTACAAGCGGCCAGGGTCTGAATAGTGGCTGGTTCGTCAACCAATACAAACTCCCACGGATTGCTTCGCTTGGAAGAGGGTGCCATCAAAGTGGCTTGCATAAGCATTTCCACCAACTCGGGACTGATTTGAGTGTCTTTGAAGACACGGGTACTGCGTCTGAGACGTAGCAAATCCAGAAGGTTCTCCATAAAATAAGGGCAATAATGACCGCAAATATACGTTTTATTCCTTAGATTTGCCTGCTTTTCCAGGGTGGGATCAACGATTGAACCTACCTGAGACACCTTATGATGCGACACCTGACCCTTTACCTGTTCCTCTTGCTGCTTTGCTGCCCTTTCAATGTCATGGCTGAGGGTAAGGTTCTTGTGTCCGGTTACGTGATGGACCAGAACAGCAGGGCCGTAGAACTGGCCTCCGTGAGCACGTTGGGGGGCGCTTTCAGCACCTTGACCGACGAAGACGGGTATTACAGCCTCAGCCTTCCCATGGCCGACACCCTCATTTTGCAATACGCTTGCCTCTCTTACCAACCGGCTGTCCGCATCATACCTATAGATCGTACCGAACTGAGGGTCAACGTCATGCTCAGCATCCATTCCAGAAACCTGAACGAAGTGGTCGTTAAGGGTCAACAACGCCGCACCAACACACTCGAAGCCCTCGATGCCAAAGCTGTCAGGCTGTTGCCCGATGCGACCGGCGGAAGCATTGAAGCGCTGCTGGTGACCTTCGCAGGGGTGAGTTCCACCAACGAAATGAGCACCCAATACTCCGTCAGAGGAGGCAATTACGATGAAAACCTAGTCTACGTCAACGGCATCGAGGTGTACAGGCCGTTGCTCATCAGAGCCGGCCAACAGGAAGGTTTGAGCTTTATCAACCCGGAAATGGTCCAGGAAGTGCAGTTTTCTGCCGGCGGTTTTGACGCCAAATACGGGGACAAGATGTCGTCCGTCCTTGACATCACCTATCGCAAACCCGACTCCCTGGAGGCCGTGGCCAATCTCAGCCTGCTAGGCGCTAACGCCTACCTGGGTCAAACCACCAAAGACGGCCGCTTCAGCCAATTGCACGGCTTCCGCTACAAAACCAACGCCTACCTGCTAGGGTCCCTGCAGACAACAGGCGAATACGATCCGTCCTTCCTGGATTACCAAACGTACCTGACCTGGCGCCTAACGCCACGTACCGAGCTCAGCTTCCTGGGCAATGTTTCGGGCAACACCTTCCGTTTCAAACCGGAGAGCCGGGCAACCGAATATGGCACCTTCAACCAAAAGTACAACCTGAGAGTGTATTTCGATGGGCAGGAAAAAGACCGCTTTGAAACATCGTTTGGAGCGTTAACTCTGTCTCATAAGGTCAACAAAGACATCAGTCTCCAACTGCAGTCCAGCGTGTTCCGCACCGTGGAAGAAGAAACCTACGACATTACCGGGCAATATATGCTCAGTGCCACTCCCATTAAAAACAACAAGGCAGACACAGCCCATACGGCCCTGCTTGGCGTAGGCACGTATCATGAACACGCCCGCAATTACCTGACCGCCTCCGTTTTCAACCTCTCGCACGCCGGAGAGTGGGCCCTCGATGGACACCGGGTTCAGTGGGGCCTGGGATATCAGCTGGAGGCCATCACCGACCAGATCAGGGAATGGGAAATGCGTGATTCCTCGGGGTACGCCCTCCCCTACAGCCCCACCACCATCAACATGGTGCATAATCTGCGGGCCAAGACCACCATGGGTAGCAACCGCATCACCGCTTACCTTCAGGACACCTGGCGTTTCAGGCGGTCGGCCGGTCTTTTCATCCTTACCGGTGGGCTGCGGCTCAATTATTGGGACTACAACGGCGAAACCTTGATCAGCCCCCGATTGACTGCTTCTTTCCTACCGGCCTGGAACAGCGACATCGCGTTCAGGTTGGCCGGCGGAGTCTATTACCAGGCACCCTTCTACAAGGAATTAAGGGATACGGCTACGATCAATGGGGTAACGACCGTTCAATTAAACAAAGACATCAAGGCTCAAAAAACGCTGCAAGTGATCGGAGGCATGGACCATCACTTCGTTTGGGTGGACAGACCCTTCAAGTTCACCGCCGAGGCCTATTACAAAGCCATGAGCGACCTCATCCCCTACACCGTGGACAACGTCCGTATCCGTTACATGGGCCGCAACCTGGCCGACGGATACACCGCTGGTTTGGACATGAAGCTCTTCGGTGAATTTGTGCAAGGCACCGACTCCTGGATAAGTCTATCCCTCATGCGCAGTAAGGAAACCATCAACGGGGTCACCATCCCCCGTCCCAACGAACAACGATACAACGTGTCCGTTTTCTTCCAGGATTACTTCCCCAGCGATCCGCGCTTCACCATGAGCCTGAAACTGATCTGGGCCGACGGTCTCCCCTTCGGTCCGCCAGACAGTGACAAGAGCCTGGCTACCCTCCGCATGGCCCCCTACCGCCGCATTGACCTGGGACTTTCCAGGGTTTTCTCCCCGGAGAACGATCCATTCATGCGTCGCTGCTTCCTGCGCTACACCAAACAGCTCTGGCTGGGCTTTGACTGTTTCAACTTGCTCAACACCGAGAATGTCAACTCCTACTATTGGGTTACCGACATCAGTAACACTCAATGGGCTGTTCCCAATTATTTGACTGGCCGCTTGTTAAACCTGCGCTTGACCGCTGAATTCTGAGCCATGGACATCACGGATTACCGCTTTTCATTTGAGGAACTGGCTGTGACCTGGTCTGATTTCCTGACCATCTCACCGGAGGAATCCAGAGGTATGGACGCCTTCCCCGAATTGGTGGAAGATGTCATGCAGGCTGCCGCTGAGACGCTCACAGCCGTCGGGGGTTACCGCATCCTACCCTTGACCGAGGTATCAACGGATTATCTAACGATTGAAGGTCAACGTTTTGAAACAGGCCGCATCATCGCCAAACCGCTGCAAAAAGCCGATCACCTGGCCGTTTTCGCCTGCACCGCCGGCCCTGTCATCAGACAACTTTACGATCGATATCGACGGGAAGAAGACCCCCTCAAAGCCTACATCGCCGACACCCTGGGAACCGTTGTGGTGGAAAAAGCCATGGACAAGGTACAGGCTCACCTGGAAGCTGAAATCTCACAGCAAGGCTGGCTTATCACCAACCGATACAGCCCTGGGTATTGTGGCTGGCATGTCAGCGAACAACAAAAGCTATGGACCTTGTTGCCAACCGGATTTGGAGGCATCAACCTAACCCCCTCCTCCCTCATGTTGCCCGAAAAGTCGGTCAGCGGCTTCATCGGATTAGGTCCTCATGTACGTAAGG
>JAAYBL010000037.1 GCA_012718945.1 Bacteroidales bacterium | reverse complement strand
TGGTGTCGCCCCCAATGTACGTCATCCAATACCGGTTTTTATACGCCTTGATGCCATAACCGCCTCCCCAGGTCGGATCGATCAAAGCAGGGTAACCGCCCCGTTGGTGAGGATCCCACCCCTTGTCCGCGAAAGGCAGCACGCGACCCAGCGTGGTCCAATGTAGGAGGTCATCACTTTTGGCCAACCAGGTTTCGTAACCCCTGCCATCCTTGCCCCCCTTGCCGTCATAGACCAGGTAGGTCATGTACCAGCTGTCGCCCTCCCTGAACACGGTAGGGCAATCCATCTTGTGGTGGTTGTCGGCCGGGACCATGACCATCCCGAATTTATGGGGCGTGCTGACCGCCTCATATACGGCTTGCATACGCTGCTGCGACACAGGTCCGGTCTTGGCGATGGCTCTTTGACTACCACCGGGTGTCGCGGCAAATACGGTTGTCAGCCCCAACAGCATCAGGGTCATCCAAAGAACAGGTAGGAGGCGGTATCGTTTCATGATCAATCAAACAACCAGTCAATGTTCGTTTTTTCACCCAATCCGGCGTCCCTGACAGTCAACGGTTTGGTGCCATCCACAAAACCCAGGATCAAGGCCACGCCCTTGGGCAGGTGCAGGCTATGTTCGCCGGCCGGATAGGTATACGTGTGTATGTTGACAGTGGGCTGTCCTTTGATGGTCAGCGCATTGGACAACCGAATTTCAGCCTGTCCGTGTTCGTTGGCACTGGCATCTGTTTCCAAACGGGGAGGAAACAGGTAGTTGGTATGCACGCTGCTGAAATAACCCACAACAACCGAAACAGGGCGATCGCACCTGAAGCGCAACGTCGTTGGTTGGTTGCATTGGCTGTCAAAGGCATAACGCAATCCACGCAGTGCCTTGAGTTCATCGGCCACAGCTATAACGGGGCTTTCCTTATCGGTAAACAGGTTGGGTTGTTCATCCAGGGTAACTAGGGTTTGGGCAGGATCCAGCAAGGTCACATCGACTGGCTTCAAGGGCTTGATCACCACTTTTTCCACCTCACCGACAGCTTGACGATGCAGGCGTTGGCGGTTCTTTTCAAACTGCACCAGCTCATTTTCGTAATACGGCAGCAGTTCGGTCCAGGTGATGTGTTTGCCATCGTCCCCACCTATTGGAACACGCCTTTGTTTCGTCTGCATACTATTGGCATACAAGTAGTTGTTGGATGTCAATTCAACTAACCGTTGATAATGCTCCAGGCCACGTTTCAGGTAGGGTGCGGCTGCATCAAGGTCGGCCAGATCGCCCGACAAATCGTAGCGCATGACCAGTAATGCAGCGTCCACCTTGTCGGCCAGGGCATGGGTGAAAGCATGCATACAGTAGATGTCGTTTTTCCAGCGGTTGAACTCAGCGCGGTTGGTCTTCACGGTAGTAACCCGGTTGATGGCAGCCACAGCCGCATCGGCGTTGATTCGGGCCTCCTGTATCACCTGAACGGGATTGTTGGGGAGATGGGGCTGTCCGGCATACGCCTTCTTGACGTAATCGGCCAGGCGTTCGCCACCGGGATCGCAGGAAGCCGGAAAATCGGGATAGACCCGCCAGCGGTTAGGATTCACCAATTGGCTCATGAACGAGCCTAACAGGAATGTCTGCCGGTTACCTTCGGTGATGGCAAACTTGCGGGCCAACATAGGGGCCAGCGTACCCATGGCTTCCATGGCCGTCAGCATTTCGCCGGCTTGATCACCACAACCGTACCGGGCATCAAGCTGAGCAGCCCAGTAGGCTTGCTCCCCTGCCCTGTCCCTGTCGGCTTTCCAGGCATACCTGGCCCAGGCCTGGTACCAGAGTTTATCTCGGTCTATTTGCAACAAGCGACCATCCACCTTGTCGGCGGTGTAGGGCCAATCCCAGTAGGAGGCCTGCGGATAGAGGTGCAGCGCGTTGGCTCCATGAACGGTATGCATGGCCTTGACCGAGCGTTGGATGAAATCGGGCGAGGTCCAGCGGAAAGGCTCCAGATTGGCCAGAATGTGGACGTTGGCAATGTGAGTGGTTCCCAGTTGGCTCAACGCTTTGTGGGTGGCGCCCCAGGGACCGCCCGGTTCGTAGGTCACCAGGGATTCCCCGTTGTACTTGTTCATGGTGTACAATTGCTTGTACAGAGGCAAAGCCGCTTCCATGACCATTTCACAGTTGGTATCGTGGGCCCTGAGGATGATGGGCACTTCTTCTTTGATACCCAGGCTGTCCAAACCGTCCCTGACTCCAGGCAGAATGGTCTTGGTGAACCATTCCACATCGTCCTCGTGGGTGTTCATGGCCTCACCCAGACAAACCAGCAGGCCAACGTTGGGGTACTTGCTGATAAAGGCTGAAATGGATTTTCGGGTGTAGTCGGCAATCAAGGGCGTGATGGGTCGACTCCTGTCCTGGGTCTTAAGGCCGTGATGTTCAGCAAAGGGTTTGGACAAGAGGATGTTGTAAAACATTTGAATCACCCAGACACCCCGTTTGTCGGCTTCCGCTGTCAGGAAACTAAACAATTCTTCGTTGCGGGCAAAATCGGCCTCACTCACTTCCAAAGCATAGGGATAATCGGGCAAACGCACCAGGGAGGCAAAGGGATGACCGTTCCAAAGGTAGAGGGAGTTCATCCGGTTTTCTACCAGCATATCCAGGTATTTGATCCACAGCGCCTTGTCATAGAACCAGGGGAAGGTTTCCTGGGTGTAGGGGTACTCGTACAGGGTGCGTTCAGGCAGGTAAAAGGGCTTTTGAAGGCCCACACAGGAACCGCGTAACACCATTTCGGGGTGATCGGTCACGTCAAGCGTAACCGGTAAACGGCCAGTGGCCTTGAGGCTGTCAGCCAGGGCCAGGCAAGCGTACAGCGTGCCGGTGGCATCGTGGCCCCTCAACAGGTAAAAGCCTTCGTTGGCCTTGAGGTCAAAGCCTTCCTTACTCAACGAACCAGGTGTTTTGACCCCGAGGCGTTTGAGCCCGGTGGCGAGTAACGGGTCGCCAGATTGCCCCACGTAAAGGCTGTTGCGACCTGAACGTGCCAAAATCTTGGCCTCCGATGGCTTCAAAGCCTGGCAATGAACCGTCACACCCGTTTGTTCCAGGGCTGTTTTCAAGCGTTCCACCCCATACAGCAAGCGGGGCGTAGTCGTAGCCTGGTGGTAGAGGTTAACCACCTTATCCTTGGGTTTATCCGATCGCTTGCCGCCAAATGTCACCACCACGGGTTGGCCGTCGCCTTTGACCTTCACCCTGTAGGAGCCGTCTGGCAGTTGTTCGAGTTGACCCCTGTTGACCACCGGCTTGTTGGCGTTGAAATAGAGGTAACCCTCACCAGCGGGTGCCTTGACCTTGATGGTCTTGGTGTCCATATAGACCTCAATATTGCCGGCAGGTGTGGGCACATTGCCTTCCATCCAGGTCAGGTCACCCATCACCGGTCTGATTTCAAAGGTTTCGTAACCGGGTTTGACGGGCTTGACACCCAGGAAATACTTGCCCAACAGGTAAATGGGACTGGCTCCCCAGGCGTGGCAAAGGCTTTTGCCGTACGGCCTGCTGTACATGGCCAGGTGCTTGGCGCCGCTGTCTTCAGGGTTGTATTTTTCCCAAAACGAGGTGGCTCCTTCCTTGAGCATGCCGC
>JAAYBL010000289.1 GCA_012718945.1 Bacteroidales bacterium | reverse complement strand
GTGGGCGTTGAGGGATTCGAACCCCCGACCCTCTGCTTGTAAGGCAGATGCTCTGAACCAGCTGAGCTAAACGCCCCGATTTCCAAAAGCGCGACAAAGATACATCGATTTTTTATACGTGCAAGCTATTCGGCTGTCATTTTTATGAAAAACCAGTTTTTGTTGATGGGAGAGGGGACTCTTTTTTTATCCTAATCAACGGTTATTTCATTGAAAAAGCGTATCTTTGTGGGCTCTTGACACATCCTCAGTGATGAGGCCGAAGTCAGACTGGGTTAACAAACACACGTCGAAGATACAAACTAGATTTCTAATGGATTTACAAGCACTGACGGCTGTTTCTCCCGTTGATGGGCGTTATCGGTCGCAAACAGCCGTTTTGGCTGGTTTCTTTTCGGAATACGCCTTGATTCGGTACCGTTTACACGTGGAAGTGGCCTACTTTATCGCTCTTTGCGAAAAGCCCCTTCCTCAACTCAAGAACGTTGATCCCTCCGTCTTTCCTCAACTTATAGCCCTTTATACCGACTTTACCCCTGAAGACGCCCAGCGTATCAAGGATGTTGAGAAAGTGACCAACCACGATGTGAAAGCCGTTGAGTACTACCTCAAGGAAGCCTTCGATAAACTTGGATTGGCTGCATACAAGGAGTTTATCCATTTCGGTCTGACCTCGCAGGATATCAACAATACGGCCGTGCCCCTTTCCATCAAGGATGCCATGGAGCAGGTCTACTACCCGGCCTTGCAGGAACTCATCGACAAGTTGCGTGTCTACGCTGACGAATGGGTTACCATACCCATGTTGGCCAAAACGCACGGACAACCGGCTTCGCCTACCAGATTGGGTAAGGAAATCGGGGTCTATGTTAGCCGTCTGGAAGCCCAGGTGCGTTTGCTGAAGCAAGTACCCTATTCGGGTAAGTTTGGCGGTGCTACCGGTAACTTCAACGCTCATCACGTGGCCTATCCGGAAACGGACTGGTCTGCTTTTGCCAACTGTTTCCTGGCTGACAAGCTGGGACTGGTCAGGGAACCGCTTACCACACAGATAGCCAATTACGACAATCTATCCGCCCTTTTTGACGGCATCAAGCGCATCAACACCATCATGCTCGACCTTTGCCGTGATTTCTGGATGTATATTTCGATGGAGTATTTCAAACAGCAGATCAAACCGGGTGAGATCGGTTCATCGGCCATGCCTCACAAGGTAAATCCCATCGACTTCGAAAATGCTGAAGGCAACATCGGGGTGGCCAACGCGTTGTTGGAACACCTGTCGGCCAAATTGCCCGTGTCCAGGTTGCAGAGAGACCTCACCGACTCCACTGTGCTCCGGAATGTGGGCGTCCCTTTGGCGCACACCTTGATCGCTATCAAGAGCGGATTGAAAGGGTTGAACAAACTGTTACTCAATCGCCAGGCGCTGGAAAGGGACCTGGAACATAACTGGGCCGTCGTGGCCGAGGGTATCCAGACCATCTTGCGTCGTGAGGGCTATCCGAAACCCTATGAAGCGCTCAAAGCACTGACCCGCACCAATGAGGCCATCACAGCCGCCTCTATCAAGGCCTTTATTGAACAACTGACTGTTAGCGATGCCGTCAAGGCAGAATTGTATGCGCTGACGCCGGCTACGTATACCGGCCTATAATCCTGATTTTTATTTTTACTATCCACTTTCATACGAGTATTTTCGACACTAAAACAACGTCAACAACAAACGACAACAAACACGTAACAGACATGATGACAGACAATGAAAATCGGCAGCGCCAGCCTGAGGAAGGTGACAACGCTGTCCGCCGTGATGGCGACCGCTCCAACAACGAAGGGAACTTTTCCAATCCTTGGCGCAAACCAACAGAAAATCGCAGCCAAGGTTCTTTTGACCGTCCCCGCCGCTCCTTTTCAGACAACAAGGGCGATTATGCCCGTAAGGACTTTGGGGGAGACCGTCCCCGTCGTCCCTATTCCAACGATACTGACCGCCCCCGTCGTTCGTTCAACGAAGGTGGTTATGACCGCCCCCGCCGTTCTTTTGACGGCGATGGCAACCGTTTTGACGCCTCTGGCGACCACAACCGTTTTGACCGTCCCCGCCGTTCTTTTGAAGACAACGGCAACCGTTTCAGTGAAGGTGGATCCCGTTTCGGCGGTTCTCAGGAAGGTGGCTTCAGCCGTCCCCGCCGCCCACAAGGTGAAGGTGGTTTCGATCGCCCCCGCCGTCAGTTTGGTGAAGGAAACTCAGACCGTCCTTTCCGCCCACAAGGTGAAAGTGGTTTCAACCGTCCCCGTCGCCCCATGGGTGAAGGCGGTTTTGATCGTCCCCGTCGCAGCTTTGACGGTGAAGGTAACCGCTTTGGTGGCGATGGTAACCGCTTCGGTGGTGAAGGCAATCGTTTCGGTGTCGAAGGCAACCGCTTTGGTGGCGAAGGCAACCGTTTCGGTGGTGAAGGTAACCGCTTCGGTGACCGTGGCAACCGTTTTGGCGGTGATGGCAACCGCTTCGGTGGTTCCAGAGACGCTGGCTCCGACCGTCCCCGTCGTTCCTTTGGCGAAGGTAGCCGCCCCTCTTTCGGTGGCCCAACCCTTCCAAGGCCTGACAGAGCCGATGGCCGTCCCCGTCGTCCCCGCATCAAAAAAGAAGGTTCGTTCGATCATGGAACCCCCTATGGCCGTCCTACCAGCTACCAACCCAATTTGGACCCTGATGTGCCCATCCGTCTGAACAAGTACCTGGCCAATGCCGGCATTTGTTCCCGCAGGGAAGCCGATGAGTTCATTCAGGCTGGTGTTGTCAAGGTTAATGGTGAAGTTGTGAGCGAATTGGGTGTTAAGGTCAAACCGACAGACACCATCATGTTCCACGATCAGACTGTCAGCATTGAACGTAAAGTATACATCCTGCTCAACAAGCCCAAAGATTGTGTGACCACTTCGGACGATCCGGAAGAACGTCTCACTGTCATGGATTTGGTCAAAGGCGCTTGTTACGAACGTATTTACCCTGTTGGTCGACTCGACCGCAACACCACCGGTGTGCTTCTGTTGACCAACGACGGCGATCTGGCTTCCAAATTGACACATCCTAAGTTTGAGAAACGCAAGATTTACCAGGTGACCCTCGATAGAAACCTGGCTGAAGCTGATTTCAAGACCATTCAGGCTGGTGTCACCCTTGATGAGGAACCCATCACTGTGGACAACCTCAGTTATGTGGATCCTGATAAAGCCAATGTCATTGGCATCGAAATTCACTCAGGACAGAACCGTGTGGTACGCCGCATCTTCGAATCCCTGAACTACAAAGTGTTTAAACTGGACCGCGTGTATTTTGCCGGTCTGACCAAGAAAAATCTGCCCCGTGGCAAATGGCGTCACCTGTCTGAAAAAGAGGTGAGTTTGCTGAAAATGGGGGCTTTTGTGTAATTTATTATGGAAAAAATAAAACGAAGCAGTGTGGTTGACCTTTTGAAGCGCACCGATTTTGGCGCTTCGGTCAACGTAAAAGGCTGGGTGAGAACCCGTCGTGGTAACAAACAGGTCAATTTCATCGCCTTGAACGATGGCTCGACCATCAAAAGTGTGCAAGTAGTGGTCGACCTGGCTCAGTTTTCTGAGGACGTCCTCAAACTTGTGACGACGGGTGCCTGCCTGAGTGTCAATGGTTTGTTGGTGGAATCGCCGGGCCAGGGCCAACAGGCTGAGATCCACGCCAAGGAGATTGAGATCCTAGGCGCCGCCGATCCTGCCACTTATCCTTTGCAGAAGAAAGGCCACACCTTGGAATACCTGAGGGAAATTGCGCATTTGCGTCCCAGGACAAATACGTTTGGTGCCGTATTCAGAATACGCCACCACATGTCAATGGCCATTCACACCTTCTTTCACGAAAGGGGCTTCTTTTATTTCCATACGCCCATCATTACGGCTTCCGACTGTGAAGGAGCTGGTCAGATGTTCCAGGTGACCACCCTCAACCTGTACGATTTGAAGAAGGATGATCAGGGTTCCATCGATTACTCCAACGACTTTTATGGTCGTCAGGCCAGCTTGACGGTGTCTGGACAGTTGGAAGGTGAACTGGGAGCCATGGCACTTGGTTCTATCTACACATTCGGTCCCACTTTCAGGGCTGAAAATTCCAACACACCCAGGCACTTGTCTGAGTTTTGGATGATCGAACCTGAAGTGGCCTTCAATGAGATTGAGGAAAACATGCAGTTGGCCGAAGATTTCATCAAGTATTGTGTTCAATGGGCGTTGGATCATTGCAAGGATGACCTGGATTTCCTGGCTTCCATGTATGACAAAGAATTGATCGAACGACTCAACTTTGTATTGGCCAACGACTTTGTTCGATTGACCTATACAGAAGGAGTCAGCATTCTTGAGGAGGCCGTCAAGAACGGTCAGTCGTTTGAATACCCCGTATTCTGGGGTGCCGATCTGGCTGCCGAGCACGAACGCTACCTCGTAGAAAAACACTTCAAACGTCCCGTTATTCTGACCGATTACCCCAAGGAAATCAAATCGTTCTACATGAAGCAAAACGATGATGGTAAAACGGTCAGGGGCATGGATGTGCTGTTCCCCAAAATCGGAGAGATCATCGGTGGTTCACAACGTGAAGAAGACCTGGAAAAACTCACCCGCAGGGCTGAAGAAATGGGTGTTCCTACCAAGGACATCTGGTGGTACCTTGAAACCCGTAAGTTTGGTACGGCACCGCACTCAGGCTTTGGTCTCGGCTTTGAACGACTCATCTTGTTTGTGACGGGTATGGCGAACATCCGTGATGTGATACCTTTCCCCAGAACACCTAGAAACGCTGATTTTTAAGGTAAGATGGAACCCATGTCTGTATACATACTGGGTTGCGGGTCGGCTTTGCCGACCCGTCGCCATTTACCCTCGGCTCAAGTGCTGTCGGTACGTGGCAAGCTTTTCCTCATCGATTGTGGGGAAGGTACCCAGCTGCAGTTCAGACATACCCACCTTAATTACAACAAGATTCTTGACGTTTTTATTTCCCACCTGCATGGGGATCATTGCTTTGGTCTGATAGGCTTGATATCGACCATGGGCATGTTGGGGCGTCACGCGCCTTTAACCATTCATGCCCCGTCGGAGCTGGAAACCTTGATGCGGCCTCACCTGGACTTTTTCTGTAACGGATTGCCTTACGAGGTCATCTTCAAGTCCTTTAATCCAGCCACGTCCAGTTGCATCTACGAAGACCGTTCGCTTGAGGTTTTCACACTACCCCTTAATCACAGGATACAGTCAGCCGGATTCTTGTTTAAAGAAAAACCTCGCGACAGGCATCTGATTAAGGAATGGCTGACTTTTTACGACATACCTTTGCGCGAATACCCTGCCATTAAAGCAGGCGCTGATTACATCACGCCAGAGGGTGAAACAGTACCCAATGCCAAGTTGACGAAGCCGGCTACGCCAAACCGATCGTATGCGTATGTCAGTGATACGACCTATCACGCTCCCCTCATACCCTTGTTGAAAGACGTCGATCTACTTTACCACGAAGCGACTTTCGCTGAAGCTGAGCGGAAGCGCGCCAAGGCAACTTTTCATAGTACAGCTGCCGATGCTGGGCGTATGGCCGCTGCTGCCGGTGTGAAACGTTTGATTTTGGGCCATTTCTCAGCCAGGTATCACAATGAGTCTACTTTGCTGGATGAGGCGAAGGCTCATTTTGGAGCTGTCGAGTTGGCCGATGAGGGGCTAACGTTCGAAATTTAACGAATTTGTTGCAGGTGTACCGTCGAATACCTACTTTTGCCTAGAAATTAACGTTGTTCAACGAACCATCGCCTAACCAACTCATGAAACGTCACACCATCGCTTTGATTTGTCTCCTGGGACTTTTGCAGCCGTTGACGGCTCAGAAGCAGGACAAAACCGAGCCTGTGGTCACAACGCAGACTGAAACAGGTGTGGTTGTGTTGCTGAAAAACAAGACGTTGCAGTTGCAGAATATCAAGGTGGGTGACAAGATTCAGGTGCTGAATGTGCTTGGCGTCAAGGTACTTGAAAAGAAATCCGATTCAACCATTGTTGACATCCAACTCAACCTTTCACCTGGTTATTACATTGTCAAGGTGGGAAGCACCGTTCGAAAGATTTCATTGAAATAAGACCGTTACTTACACATAGTGAAGCGGGTGTCCCAACGTATCGTTGAGACACCCGCTTCGCTTATAGTCAAGTGGTTACTTCAGCACCAGCTTGAGGGAGGCGTGTTCACCACCATGGCTCAGGCGAATCAGGTATAATCCGGCTGGTTGGCCGCTCAGATCCATATCTACCTCGGTCGCCCCTTTGTCCTTAGTGAGCGTGGTTACACGTTGTCCCATCAAGTTGAAGACTTCGATGCGCTCATACAGTCCTTGTGGATCGACCAACCTTGTTGGACCCATGGATGGATTGGGGTACAGGCTCAGGTCGTTGGGTGCCTTGATCCCCTCTACCGATACTGGCCAGGTGGAGGACCTGAAATGAATGTTGTCAATAAGTAGTTCACTGCCAGCATAGGACGCATCATCATGTTCGCTATCGGTACTAGTTAGTATGATTATCATGCGGTCAGGGATGATGGGATGCTGCGTCAGGTCGAAGGGTATTTCCATGTACTGGTAGGTACTGCAAGGTGCTAGTTTAAGCTCTTCGTTCCAAACGATTTGGATCATGCGGTTGGGAGCCTTAAGCAACGTATTGGAAACACCCGATCGGAGGGGTGTGTAAAGTGGCTGATAATCCCAGTAGTCCATCGAGGTCGTGGCCATATAGAGGGCCATGGTACCGTTGTCGTCTTGTTGTGTCGGGGTATACCGGTAGTGGAAAGCCAGGGTGTCTTTTAGGTTTGTGATGGGAAAGCCCGCTTCGCTGTAGGTGAATAAAATAGACTGGTCGGAAGAGATGACCCTACCTGGAACCAGCGTAGAATCAGCCTCGCTCCACAGCGTGCGCAGCGAGAGGGCATATTGGCCGTGAGCAGCCACGTCGGATTTGACCATTGTGCCGACAACGCCCATCGATGCCCAATGAAGTGGGCTTTCCGTACTGTTTGTCAGCCAGTCTTCAAAGTCACCGCTCAACTGTGCCGGTTGTTGGGTCACGCCTGTCAGCTCAAGGTTGTCCAAGTAGAGTTCGGAGCCTCCGTAGGCGTGTTCATAGGCCACGTAGCTGGAAGCGATGGCGAGGATCATGGAGTCGGGTGTCTCGGCCAACGGTGGGTCGAGGGTGAATTCAAACGGGGTGTAGGTCGATTTTGGACCTTCCAATGTGAAGAAATAGGTACCGGTGTTGACGCCGGCCTTACTGAATGCAACGATGATCATGGCCGTATCTTCCACCCCCATGTTGTACTTGTAATAGCCTTTCAATCCGGAAGGTTTTTCTGTTATCGGGCTGCCACCATGCCAGTCAAAGACATCTTCGTCACTGTTTACGTTGTAGTTGGCAATGTATCCGGGGATAGCCTCATTACTGAAGGTACGGCTCACAAGTTTGAGGGCGTACTGGCCGTGCTGGGCATCGGTTGTTTTCATAACAAAGGGCTCCAAGCCCAACCAGGGTTGCATTTGGTTGTCAGTTGTATAGGGATAGTAGACCGGCGCATCGTAGTTCGTCGTTTTCCATTCCTCGAAGCTGCCGTTGGGAACAGGTGGATTGGGAGCATTGGGGTTGTAGGCCGGTGGCAGGTAAAACTCGGACGCGAAGTGAATGTCGTCTATCCACAGGCGTGCGCCTGCATAGGTAGAGTCCGTGTTTTCCCAATGAGAAGAGCGGAACTTGACCAGGAGGGAATCCGGTCTGGGTGTCCAGCTGAATTGGTACAGGTTGATGGGTATGCTGGCCTTTTTATAGGTGTCGCTGGCCCTGAGGCCCATGGTCTGGTTCCAAATGGACTCGCCGTCTCGCATGAAATTTAACTCTACCAGGCCGCGGTCATCGATGTTGGCCGGGATATACTTATACATGAAAGTCAGGGTGTCTTTGGTGTTGCTGAAGGCCACACCGCCTCTATCTCTCTGTAGTGCATCATCCCAGTATCCATTGGAAAGGGAACGTCCAACGGCAATGTGCCCCCCTTCCTCTCTGTTTTCTTCCAGGGTGGTTGTCAAATAAACAGCATAGAGACCTTCGGCGGCATCGGTGGTACGGGAGAAACTGCCTTCCTGCCAATTTTCATTATACCAACCGACAGGGGTGGCTAGTGTTTCGGTCTGCCAGTTTTCAAAGTCTCCATTCAAGCCTGCCGGTTGATTGGTTAGGCCTTTGATGCTGACATTATCGATGAGCAGTTCAGTTCCCGGCCAGGCACCGCCATCCAAATGGACAGTGGAGGCGAATCCAAGCACCATGGAGTCGGGGTCTTCCGTCAAGGGTGGGTCAAAGGTGATGTCAAAGGCTGTGTAGCTGGCCACCTGGCCCTTCAGGGGAAGCATATAGGTGTGTAGGACCTGGCCGTTTTTGTTGAAACCAACAATGATCAGGCCTGAATCACTCGTGCTTTCGTTGTATTGGTAATAGCCGCTGATACCGGTTGGGCGTCCCTGGATGGGAAAACCACCAAACCAGGTGGAAGGATCCCCGTCGTTACCGTTCACGTTCATCACAAAGCCAAAATTGAAATCAGACGTTGAGTTTTGGCTGATCAACTTCAATGCGTATGAGCCATGTTGGGCGTTCGTGGTTTTCTGCACATTCATACTATGTCCTCCCTGCCGCACTTCAAGCAGGTTGGAATTGAATCCATAGTTGGTCGGGTAATCATAGGACACTTCTTCCCACGCTTCAAAGCCTCCGTTGGGAAACAGGGTGGTTTCTGTGATGGGATTTATGGGGTTGTGTGGATCATCCGGATCATCCGGATTATCACCCTTATAGTCCAGTAACGTTACAGCGTCTACTCTGAGGACGGAGTTGGCCGCGGCAGGCGCGGTGTTGCTCCACATACCTGACGTGAACTCGATGACGAGGCTGTCTGCTTCAGATGAATAGAGTTCGTGCAATCCCAGGGGAACCTGCATGTGGTGGTAGCCTTGAGTGGCTAACAGGGGCTTGAAGATGAAATTGACCATGTCGTTGCCTTTGTATAGGCCTAAGGTCAACTGGCAGGAGTCACCGGGCACACTGGGTTGGTAACTGTAATAGAAGGAAAGGGTGTCTTCAGTGCCGCTCAGGTAAATACGGCCATCGATCTCGCCTGTGTCCTCGTTTCTGTACCCTGAAGTGGCTCTCCTGTGTTCTGTTCGTTGAATACCTTCTTCTTCATCCAGGAAGGATTTCAGTTCCAGGGCAAAATTACCATTAACGCGAATATCCGTTTTGGGTTGGCTCGTACTGACTTGGCCGTCGATGGTCCAGCCAAAGGGTAAGTTGTGTTGCAAATAGGTCCATGATTCAAAGTCGCCGGCCATCTCCTGTGGCTGGGTTGTCACACCTATCAGGCCGATGCTGTCCAGGTAGAGTTCTGTCCCCGGAACGCCGGCCATAGACTCGTTGAAACTGGAGGCAAATCCAATCTGGATGCCATCGGGTGCTTGGTCCAAGGGTTGGTTGAAGGGAATCTCAAACCGTGTATAGGTGGGTTGAACACCTTTGATGACAAAGGTGTAGTTGGCCAAAATACTGCCTTCTTTCAGTAAGTTGACCAGGATCACACCAGAATCCCCCTCAATAGGAATGTATTTGTAATACCCACGCAGCCCTGTTGGCGTTTCAGTCAACGGATAGGCTTCTGTGGATTCTCCATCGGGCGGGTAGTTCAGCAAATACCCGAAGTTGGGTGCATCACCAAACGAAAGCCCGGTGGTCAGTTTTACAGCGTATTGCCCTTGATAGGCGTCTGTCGTTTGTGCCACATTGAAGGGAAAAGCCTGTTGGTAAAAACGATCTTGGTTGGAGGAATACAGGAAGCCGGAGGGTAACATGTAACTTCCTGTCTGCCAGATTTCAAAATCACCATTGGGTACCTGGCTGGCCGCAGAGGCCGTAAGGCTTAACAATCCAGCCAGAAAAAGCGTTAGCGTTCTCATGAGAATGTGGATTTAGGTGGGGCGATTGGATACGTAATGGCCGGTGATGATGTGTCGGCCTCTGGTAGTAACAACGTAGGATTCGTTGTTGTTCAGGAGCAGGTGTAAAACATGGTCGGTATACCCTGCAAGTATACACTGTTTTTTTGGTAAAACAAGCAAACGCCTTGTAAAAAAGGCGTTTGCAGTGTTTGATTGAATAAGAAGGGTAGGGTGATGACGCCTGTATTGTTGACAGGCCCCTGGATCATTATTGAGCCATTTCAGCTTTTTTGGCGTCCTGGCTGATGGCTTTGACTAAATGGTGTCTGTCTGTTGGGGCCGGCTGGACCGTAAATTCGGGGATGTTGAACGACTTGAGGGTGCGCTGATAGAAGTCCGGGTCTTTTTGAGGTATCACGAACGGTTTATGGAACTGTCCATTTGCATCGAAATAGGCCAGGAAAAGACGGGTGTAGCCACCGTCCTGCCTGCGTGAACTGAAGACCACCCAGCGTCCGTTTGAGGACCAGGAATGGTAACTTTCTACATCGGGACTGTTGATGACAGTGGCTGGTTCATAGGCCCCTGTGTTAAGATCCATCAAGTAGAGGTCACTGCTTTTGTGCCAAATATGGAAGTTGCCGTAATTACCCATGGTGAACAGCAGGTGTTGGCCGTCGGGAGAGACCCTTGGGAAGGTACAACTCATGCCCGTTTCCCTGGCGCTGATCAGCGTGTCGGCTGGACCAAACGTCTTTGTTACCGGATCAAAGGGCTTCCTAACCAAGTTGTAACGGATGGTGTTGTGTTTGATGATGATTTCGGCCTGGGTGTTCATCATGGCCGGTTTGAAGGGCGCGGCCACGAAATAGAGGTAACGACCATCAGGACTCCAATACGGAAAGGTTTCCAACCAATCGGGTGACATGGAAACGGGTAGGATGCGGTTGGCGTCGATATCATACAGGATGATGTCTGATTTGTCGTCCATCACTTCAACCTTATCCGGATCTTTGGTGTAAAAGTTCTGGCCTATCGTGTTGATGGAATAGGCTATCATGTTGAGGCTGGGATGCCAGCTGGGGTATACAGCACCGGCTATCAGGTCTTCGGCTTTGAGGTTGACCTTTTCGTGTTGTCCGTCATGGACAATGATGGTACCCCCATTGTCACCCCTGACGTGCAGTTGCATGGCACCTGTCTTGTTGTAATCCTGGAAGGAATGGCAGTTGACGCACTGGAATTGCTTGTTGTTTGACATGAGGCGGCTGTCGTACAGCGACGTGACGTCAAAGGAAGTCAGGTCGCGCTGGTTGATGGACATGACCTCGTAGGTGGTGTAGAGTGGGGGAAGGTAACGATAGACGACGTAGGGATCAACGGGTTCCGGGGCTATATGGTTGGTCACCGTCGGAAAATGGACCCATTGGCCGTTCTTTTTTACGTAGATATCCATGGTTAGCGCTTCTCCTGGATTCGCTTCGATCAGTCGACGCCATTTTTTGAGGGAGAAGCAGGCTTTCTTGCCTTTGGTAATCAGCGGTTTGCCGTTTTTTGACCGCAGGCAGACTTTGTAGGCGTCGGCCTCCTCGTCGATCAGCACATTCATTGGTGCTACATTGATGGGGATGGTGACAGATTGATAATCAGGCACTAAAGAGACCGGCTCTGTTGATTCGGTATAGTTGCTGGGCAAACCGTTGCAGGCCGTGAATACAGCCAGCAGGAGCAGTGAGAGTAATGGGGTCAGCCTTGTCTTCATAATCAGGAAGAATAGGGTTTTTGTTCGCCTTTGGCGTCGCGGTTGCTGTGGTCTTTGACGAAGAAATAGTAAAACCAATAGGTGTCGCCGAAACGTTGTTTATACAGTTCGACAACAGCACTTTCCGGGTAGTTGGCGTATTGGTTGACCATGGACACGAAGTCTTGAAACCGGTTCAGTACGGCCTGGTCGAACCTGGAGGTGTCTAAGGGGAATTTCCGCTCAAGGTGTTGAAACAAAAGGGCAGCTTCCTGCATGTGCTTACGCAAGGGTTGACCTTTTTGCATCCAAAACATGAAGGCAGGCCAAAAACGGTCGATGTCCTTGAGTTCCATGTTGAATAATATGCACAACTCCACCATTTCCGGAGGTCCCCCGATCATGTGGGCGAAATCCCTGCGGATGTATTGTTCCAATAATCCAAAATCACCATCCAGATAGCTGTCGTATTTGGTCAAAGGCAATACTTTGGCAAAGAACGGGTCGGTGGCTACCAGAGCGGTATCATCGATGAGTGGTTGATGGGCTTTGGCCCAGCCCTTGTGCACGGGCGATTTGGCCAGGATTTTGTTGTACTTGTCGGCTAGTTTGGGCTCTCCATTGACCAGGCTGCTCAGTACAAAATACTTAAGATAGGTGGGACTCATGCCGTATTCCACCATGCCTTCCATACACCATTTGTAGCAGTAATTGCTTTTTCCATAATGGAAGTAAAAAGAGGGACCGGCCAACTGTACTTCTACCAGACGCCGTTGGTAGTTCATCGGTTTGTTGCCATCGGGGTAGCTGTACTGGGTGTCACCTTGTCTGCCCAATTTCATTAAAGCCAGGTTTTTGTGCATCACCATGAGGCGGGTCGGTTCGTCGGTGGTCTCTTTGAGCAGGCGCAACACCTTGTTCCAATCCTGCCGTTCGGTGGCCTCCATCATGGCAATCTGGGTGGTGAAATTAGCATCCTTGTATTGTTTCCTGACGACCAGGGTGACACACAGCAACACCATCAACAGGGGGGCCAGGTGCCAGAAACGGAGGGCTTTGCTGAATGTCAGGTGTAATCGGGTGCATAGGGTAACAACGATACCGAACCCCAGCAGCAGTAGGTAAGGCAACCACAATACCCGTTCGGCGCCATCCCAAAGGTAGTCAGGCAGGTTGCTAACATAAAGAAGTTCGCGCATCGTGGTTTCGTACACCCATAGGTAGTAGAGCTGAGGGAATACCAGTGTGCCGGCCAGTGCCAATGCGGCAGGCAGCAAGTTGTTCCATTGTTTGTTAACCAGTGCGTCCGTTAGATAGATAAGCATTAGCAAGAGACCGCCGGCCAATCCGTAGGCGCCGGCCAGGGGGTAGGCTACCAATAGGTAAACCAGTGTGAACACACTTTTTCCTGTAAGGCTTTTAAAACGGTCAGCCAGCAGAGGCGCCAGGAGGGCAATCAGGGTTCCCAGGATGCTGACATAGGTGAAACCTTCCAGTTTGAGCAAATAAATCATGTAACCGTTTTGTACCAAGCTCAGCACCAACAATAGTGCGGGTATCAAGGCGAGCGGGAATGCCCAGCCTTTCAATTTGAAAGCCTTGGCTGTGGTTAGAACCACTAAAACGAGGAGAGCCAGGTATATCAGACTACCCAAGGTCGGGTTAATGAAAAATTGGTTGAGAAAGGTTGCCAGGTAGACCGTGAAACCACCAATGCCATTGAGGCAGTCTGCCAGATAGGCTTTATCGGCGACAAACAGGTTTTGGTCGTGCAGTTCCCATAGTAAATAACGGTTGCTGAACAACGTCATGTAGAGGGCAAAACCGATAAAGAGCAGCATCCAGACAGCGTTCAGCCATCTGGGAGGCTGGGGGGCTGCAAGACGTTGAGTCCTTTCTATTGGGGCTTTGCCTTTTGGGGGTGTGGTCGTTTTCATGGGGCTTCGTTTAATTCGACAGCTTCTCCTTCAATTTCCATCAAAAGGTTGTCACGGCAGACATCGGCCTGGACATAAACGGTGGGTATGCCTGGGAAAAAGCGCTGGCAGACATCTTTTACGGCCTTGTAGTCTTTCTTTTGTTTAATATAGACCCTCAATCCGTTGAACTCAAAATGTTTCTGTCTGCCTGTCACTGCCGGTGCGAGCAGGTCTAGCATGTTTTGAATGGCGACTTCTGTTTGATGGCTTACATCGCCCTGCCCAACCGTTTCCTGACCCAGGATGGAGGCTGTGCCTGAGACTATGACCTGAGCCGTGTCTTCCCAGGCCAGAAGTTTGGCCCTTTCGAACAAAGGGGGATTCTTTTGTTGACCACAGAGTGCATCGCCAATCAACTGTTGTTGATCATATTGGTACGCATTTTGTTGGTTGGGATTGGATAGTCCTTTTTTGTCGACCGCTGCATGTGAGGCCAGTGCCAAGACATCAATGGAAAAAGGACCCGTTTTCACACCAATGCCTGTGGCTGCGGGGTAACCGTGTCTGAAGGTGTGTTTGGCGTAACAAGCCTTTCTGACTTCATTGAATACTTGATAGTGTTGAAGTGTTTTGCCCTCATGGATTTGCAGGGCCAGGATTTCTGGTACATAATTCCATTGACGAACAATGTCGGTCAATGTGAGCCCTTCTTGTTCAAGCACGTTGTACAGGTGTTGAAAAGTGGCTTCCGCTTGCGACTGCAAAGGCAGTTCGGGCGAGGCATGCAGACCCAGTGCCAGCAGTGCCTGGCTGCCTCTGGTCGTGTAGCGTGTGTAACGCTGACCATCGGTCTCAAGATACTTCAGATCCTTGGCCTCCTCATCTATCCACATTTCCATCGAAACGGCAGCTGTGTTGGGCTGAGCCAGGATATTGGCAGGCATTCTCCTTTCAGATTGGTCCATCGTTGATAAGATGCTTGCCGCTTCGGTGTGGTAATCGGCCATGGTGTTGGCGTTGACAAAAAAGACAATCCCAAGAATGGGCTTGACAGCTGTCAGTCTGTCAATTTGTTGGAGGCAATCAGCAAAGGCTTCGTGGAAAGAGAGTGACGCTGAGGGGGAATAGGCAAGGCGGTGTATCATCAGGACATTCGTTAGACTAAGGCAAGCAAAGGTATGTTTTTTTCTGCTAGCCCGGTCTTAAAATGGCCGAAAAATCAGCGTATGGCTTTGATGTCTTCTTCCAAGGCTTCAAGGGAGTCGCCCGACTGATAACGCTTGATGACTTTCCCCGACTTGTCAACGAGAAACTTGTTGAAATTCCATTTGATGGGATCACCACCTGTGGCTTCTTTCAAATATATGTACAATGGGTGAGCGTCCGCTCCGTTGACATCAATTTTGGCAAAAATGGGGAAGGTAACGCCATAGTTCAACGTACAGAAAGCCTGGATTTCCTCATTAGTGCCTGGTTCCTGGTTGGCAAATTGATTGCATGGGAACCCCAGTATTAGGAGGCCCTTATCCCTGTATTTCTTATACAGTGCTTCAAGCGGTGCATATTGCTTTGTGTAACCGCATTTGCTGGCTACATTGACAATCAGGAGGGTCTTGCCCTGGAAGTCAGCCATGTTGACAGGGTTGCCTTGTGCGTCCATGACTGTGAAGGTGTAAATACGGGGAGTGGTGGTGCTTGATTCCTGGGCTGATAGTGACATAAACCAAAGCAGGAGGGTAAGCAGAAGGGGGTACTGTTTTTTCATCTGTTTTTTTTGAGTGGTTGTGGCATGTAAAACGATCAGTTGATAAAACAAAAATACCATTATACTTGTTCATACCTCAGAACACTCAACGGTTTTCACTGATGGATATTGATACTGACAGACAATCTGGTTTTCTGAACACCCTCCTGGCGGGAGAACGGAGCCTTGCTTCCAATATGGTAGCCGATTTTATCAGAGAGGGCGTTTCGGTGGATGATATCTATGAGCAACTATTGAAAAGCAGTTTGTACAAGATCGGTGTGTTGTGGGAAACCGGTCGCATCGGAGTGGCCACCGAGCACCTGGCCTCGGCCATTGTGCAAGCCATCATGAACGACCTGTACCCAACCATTGCTGCAACAAGGAAACAGCCTAAAACGGTGGTGCTGGCCTGCGTTGAAAATGAACAACACCAAGTAGGCATCAAGATGGTATCCGATGTGTTTGAACTGGCGGGTTGGACTACTCATTTTCTGGGAGCTGGCTTGCCAACCGATGACCTGGTGCGCTTTATGAACAGCGTTCGGCCTCAGGTTTTGGCCTTGTCCATGGCTTTGTCATTCAATTGGCCCACCCTGGAAAAGATGCTGCAGACCATACGTCGAATCTTTCCTTCGCTGCCCATTCTAGTAGGAGGTCAGGCATTTGGCAAAGGTGGACAGGAGCGGTTGCTTGCTTTCTCCAATGTGACGTATCTGTCAGATTTATATACTCTTAAAGCCTTGTTGACCAACCCGGCGTCATTTATCAATGCCAATGTCCACTAATCAAAATACTGACTTCTGCATCTTCTGGCAAATGGAAATGCAGTTGATGCTGCATATCAGTCCTTCGATATACCTGGCGGAATTTTCTACCGACGGTCGCCTGTTGCATACCAATGCTTCCATGTACGAATGGCTGGGTGCTTCACCATTGAAATCCCTTTTAAACCCTACATTCGAGCAATTGCTGGACATGACTGCCCCGCTATCAAATCCTGTGTACAACGGATTTCTCACCATAGGCGATGCGCAAGGAACCTTTATATCCCTCCAGGCCCTTGTTTTTCGAAAGGATGAGCGGTTGTTGATAGTGGGTGGAATGGACGCCAAACAATTGGCTGATCATAACACACGTTTGAGTCATTTAAATGCTGAGATAAGTAACCTGCAGCGACAACTTATCAGAGAAAAAGTGACCCTGGAAGCCACTTATCAACAATTAAATCAGGTCAACGCCAGCCTCAAGGAGTCCAATGCAACCAAGGATAAATTTTTGTCGATCATGGCTCACGACCTTAGAAGCCCATTAACAGCCTTAATGGGGTTGAGTGAGGTCCTGATGGAAAATTCAGACCAGTATTCAAGGGAGGAAATGAATACCTTCATCCGTTTGATCAATGAGGCTGCCGTAAAAACGTATCGTCTGCTGGATGACTTATTGGTATGGTCCAGGTCGCAAATGGGTAAGATGCCTTTTAATCCTGGCAGTATGAAACTCGATCAACTATGTCACGAAGTCATCGAGGTCTTGAATCAGACGGCGGCTACCAAGCGTATAACTTTTGATGTCAAGGTTGCAGAAGATACCCTGGTGTTTGCCGATGAGGCTATGATCAAGACAGTGCTGCGAAATTTAGTGAGTAATGCGATTAAGTTTTCTTGGAGTGACAGCGTGGTAACCATTTTTTCTGAACAGGGTCCGAGCGATGCCATGTTGACGGTCGGTTTGGCCGATAAAGGGGTGGGAATGACAGAGGAGGCCATGACCAAACTTTGGAGCCTATCTGAACTACTCTCCACCAAGGGTACCAATAACGAGGAGGGTACGGGGTTGGGCTTGTTGATTTGTAAGGAGTTTGTGGAAAAACAGGGCGGTCGTATTTGGGTGGACAGTAGACAAGGTGAAGGTAGCACGTTCTGTTTTACCGTCCCCATGGCGTGAGTTATTTTTCGTCGTAAAAGATGCCTTCAGGGGCCTTGACAGTTGTTTTAATTGTTCCGTTCGTCAGTTTTTCGTGCCTGACATGAACCATACCTTTCGGAGTGGGGTAACTGCCTTCCGCCCAGTCCAGGTCGCCCAGGTGAGGCTCGATTAGCAATCGTTGCGCGCCTGGTTCAAGCACTTGAATACCCAGGACATGGTCGATCAACCAGGCTGCCGGTCCAGAAGACCAGCCGTGACACAAGCTGTGTCGGTAACCCGGGTAACAGTAGGCGCCAAAATCGCCGTGGATGTCTTTTTTGCCGGCAGGAGTGAGCTCATCCAATCGAGCTGATCCTTCCATCCAATCCAGGTTGAAGTCTTCCCAGAACGTCGTAGCCCCAAGGTCGAGCATGCCGCCCCAGAATTGTCGGATGATGTCGAGTGCCTGCTGGTATTGACCGGCCAGGGCCAATGCTTCCAACATGTAGTAACCGTAGAAGGTGGAAAAGCCAGCAGCCCCATTGACGCCCACCACGTTTTTAGCTGCGTTGTCGGGTGTCATCTGTCCACTAATGGCCATCAGGGCTGCAGCCTGCTTCAGGTTGTTGTGCCCCAGTTGTTTCCGGTTGAGTCTGGTGTTGGCTTGTAGGCAGTGTTGGGCCATGGCAGGCTCCTCTAGCACCTGGCATAGAATGCTTGCATCCTGCAAGGCCCAACTGAGCAACGCTCTGTACCCAGCTTCTACGCCGGCCGGATTGGGGGTAGAGGGCCAATCCAGGAAGCGGTTGGGAGAAAGGGTTTCGTTGCCATTCTCATCAATGAGGGCGTCGATTTGTGCCACCAATCCCAGAATGTAGGCCTTGTGTCGTTGGAGGAACGCCAGGTCACCGTGGTGCTGGTACCATTCGTGGTGGATGATGAGGTACCAAAGGGAGTAGGCACTCATGTTGTTCATCCAGGCTGGCAGGGGAAATTGTGTACAAGCCAGATCCAGGCTGGCAGGTACGACATCGTTGGCTCCGAAGACCCGGCTGATGGTTGCCACCTCGGGATGCATATCTCCCAACCAAATCAATCGGTCGCGCTTGATGCCGTCCCACAGGTATTCCTGCATGTTCAGGTGCACGGTATAGGCGGCTGTTTGCCATATTTGGTTGATACGTTGGTCGTTGCAGGTAAAGGAGCCCAGGTAGGGAATGTCCCTGTAACGAAGAATGGCTCTGGCTTCTTTTATATGGATGGTTGTGTTGGGTTGCAACAGGTCAATTCTGACGAAGCGGAAGCCTGTCTGACCGATTTCAAACAACCCATCCCTGGGTATTTCGACAATGATGTCCCGCTTGGCATGGTCGTCAGTGGAATAGCCTACTTTCCATTCAGTGTTCAGGGTTTGACTGTTGGCTTCGCCCACTGATTCACCAAAACGGATGCGAACCAAGGAGGGTTGCCGTCTGGAGGAAGAGCCTAACACCAATTGCAGGCCGCCATGCAACTCCTTACCGTAATCGAGCAGGATGGAGGCTGTGTCGGTGGCTGTACTGATCATTTTGCACATGTTTTTGCGCCCCATGACAGCTTGACTGTTACCGGGTTGCAAGAGCCATTGCTCATCCTGCACCAGCTTGCCATCTTTCCCGGCTTGTTTCCAGACGATGCGTAAGGGACTGATGAAGGTGCGTGTCAATGGATCTTTCGTGGTCTTGTTGGTGTAGTCTGCGCCGAATACGGGGGGGAGGCTAGTAGCCTGGGGGCAATGGGCGAACAAACTGATGGCCAGCAAGGTGCCTGAAAACAGCAACGTAGAACTACTGCGTAGTTGATGGCGTAGGGAACGGCTTTTTTTCATGGTCGTGGTAGATAAGGCTTGATGGCTCAAAAATACCTTTTTTTTCTTACCCGACACCAGGTAGGCCGACTCAGGCTAAATGATAGCCTGGCCGACTCAATTCGGCTGACCTGAAGATCCTGTATTCATCGGTCATCAGCGGATAGTCCCACGAACCCATGCTGTGGTAGAGTTGACCGCCAAAGCCCACTTTAAACGTGTACAGGCCATACAGCGGGTGAGCGGGATCGGGACCAGGGGAGACTCCGAACATGTCGTATTGGGTGCAGCCTCTGGCTTTAGCCAGTTGGATGGCTTCCCATTGCAGGGCATAGGTGCTCATGCTGTTGCGGTGTTCGGACGAGGAGGCTCCATACAGGTAGGACCCTCGTTCACCAGTTATGATAAGGAACATGGCCGACAGGGGCTGACCATCCAGTTCGGCTACAAGCAGCAAGACTTCGGCCGGCGATGTGGAGTCCGTAGCCTTGGCTGCCAACACGGCTTCAAAGTAACTCATGTCATTTAAAAAGAGTCGGTTTCGCTGGGCCGTTTCTACGTATAGTTTATACCAGATTTCCAGGTTCTCCAAGCCCAACGTTTTCACATTGACACCCTTGCGAAAAGCCAGGTTGATGTTGTAGCGGGTTTTGGGCTTCATGTTGGCCAATATGGTCGCCTTGTCGGGTTTCAGGTTGATGTAGATGGTACTTGATGGCAAGGTGTTGAAGGTTGCCTTGCGAAGGTTCCAGTTTTGGGTGCTGAAGTTGAAGCGGGTTTCCTGTGCTGCCAGGTTGGGTTCGCCCATCCAATGGCCTTTTTCGTCGTAGTGATCGATGTCTCTAGCCCACCAGGATTCCCAACAGAGGTCGTACCGAATCAATACACAGTTTTTGGGCAGGTATGAACGAAGGCATTCAGACAACTCTTCAAGAAACACTCCCTGGACTGATTCCTCCGGTTCGAGTTCAGGTCCGTAGGGTACGTAGGCCATGCAATGATGGCGGTCAAGTGGTTGCAGAAGAACCAGAATATCGGATTCCAACTGTGCGTCTGGTTGCCGTAGGTTGAAATTGACAGCCAGGGGGGTACTCCCCAAGCGCTTCTTGACCTCTGACCAGAAGGCGGTTTGTTGCACGATGGAAGTAGCAAACAACTCCTGGAATTGCTTGCTTTCAATGTTGGTAAGCATAATTGTCGCTGGCAAAAAAACCACGAAGGTAATGGTTCTGCCTCAGAAAATCAAGATTTTCAGCGACTTAATTCGCCAAATCAGCCTGAATGGGATCTTCCTTCAAGGCCTTCATGAATCGGTGTTGCCTGGCTGTTGCCGGGTGGGTGATAAACTCAGGCACGTTGTACGATTTGAAGAGCTGCTTGTCGTTCAGGGGGTAGCGTTGCGGCAAAACAAAGGGTTTATGGGCGATGCCATCCTGATCGAAATAAGCGATGTATAGCCTGGTGTAACTACCATCGTCCCTGCGGGAGCTGAACAAAATCCAGCGTCCGTTTGAGGACCAACTGTGATAACTTTCCACGTCCTGGCTGTTCACGGCTTCCAATTTGCGCCATTGCCAGGTAGTCAGGTTCATCAGGTAGAGGTCGCTGGTTTTGTGCCAGATATGGAAGTTGCCGTAGTCGGCCATGGAGAAGAGAAGGTACCGACCATCGGGTGATAAGCGGGGAAAGGCCGCGCTTTTCCCGAATTGAGCCGCGTTTAGGACCGTGTCGGCTTCGCCCAGGCTGTAGTCGGTCTGGTTGAAGGCTCTGCGCACCAGGTTGTAACGGATGTCTTTGAACTGGTCGACGTAAAATCCAGCGGTATCGAAAGCGGCGATGGCGTAATACAGGTATTGGCCGTCAGGACTCCAGGTCGGAAACGTTTCCAACCAATTGGGTGTTGTACCCAGGGGCACCACCACGTTGTTGTCGACCCTGTAGAGGATGAGGTCTGATTCGCTGTCCATGACTTCGGTCTTCTGAAGGTCCTTGGTGTGGAAATCCTGTCCGATCTTGTTGATGGAATAGGCGACCAAGGGTAGGGTGGGGTGCCAGGCCGGGTAAACAGCTCCAGCGGGCAAGCCTTCGGCCTTGGTGTTGACCTTGGTTAACTTCTTGCCATCTACAAAAACGGTTCCTCCGTAGTCTCCCCTGAAATGCAATTGCATTACACCACGTTGATTGTATTGTTGAAAAGCGTGACAGTTGACGCACTGACCTGACCGTTCGGGGCTGATTTTACGGTTATCGTACAGGCGTTTTACCTTGAACGACTCCAGGCTTCGTTGATTGATGGACATGTCTTCGTACGCCGTATAAAGGGGTTGGATAAGCCTGTATACGATGTAGGGATCGATGGGTTCAGGGGCTACGAGGTTTTTCAGCGTTGGAAACTGAAACCAGACGCCATCACGTTTGACATAAACGTCAAATAAAAGGGGTTGTCCCTTGTTGGCATCCAGGAGGCGTTTCCATTTTTTTTCGTCCCATTGTACGACTTTGCCCTTGACGACGATGGGTTTGCCATTAATGGATGATACCCTGGTGATGTATTCGTAGGCCTCATTTTGAATGTGAAAGTTCAGTGGGGCAATATTGTAGGGAATGACAGCGTCGGCGTATAGGGGATATACATCAAGATCATCGGGTGTCGCGAGAGGATTGGTGGGCACCCTCGTGCTGTTGGACAAAAGGGAAAGACCGGCCAGGATCAGGAAGAAGACACCCATCAACAGATAGACCAGGCTTGGGGCGTGTCGTTTTTTTCGATTCATACGCGTTGAATGAGTTTGGCGTTAAGGGCTGGCGTTTATAACTTGATATGAGGTTGGTTGCTGACCGGCTGTCTGAGCTGCAAGTCGGTGAAAAAGTAGTAATACCAATATGTGCCCTTGAACTCTTGAGCCATCAGGGCTTTTACCCGCTCTCTGGGTTGGTTGTTGTAGGTTTTGGTGCGCTCAACAAACTGCTGGAAGCGTTTTAATACCAATGGGTCGAATGTCAGGTTCTCTATCCCGGGTTGGGGTTGTTGCAGGTTAAACAGCAAGGCGGCTTCCTGGTAATGAACAGGTATCCTGGGTTGTGTGCTGGCGTACACAAAGAAACGGGGCCAGAAGCGAGCTGGCTGCTTGAGTTGAAGGTTGGCTAGAATGGACAACTCGATGAGCTCAGGGTTGCCGCCTCTGGAATGTGCGGCGTGATTGAGCAGGAACGTTTCCAACAGGCTGTGATCCCCGTCAAGCACGTCGTTGAAGGCGTTCAGGCGAAGGATGTTGAGTAAAACCGGGTTGTGCATGGCACGACCTGGATCCTTGATGATGCCATCCCTCTCTTCAGCCCATTTGCGGTGGAAGATGGTGCGCTTCAGCACGTCGTTGTATTTTTTTGCCAACGCCGATTCGCCATTGAGCGAGCTGGTCAATACGGCGTATTTCAAGGTGTGGTTGCTCATGCCGTATTCTACCATCTCTTCCATACTCCATCGATAGGCGTAATTCAGGTGCCCGTATTGATAGTAGAACAGGGGACCGACCATCTGTATCGGTAATACCCCTCCTCTGGTTTGCTGCGGGCTGTTGCCGGCCGGGTATTTGAATTGTTGGTCACCGGCCAGGCCCAATTTGAACAAGGCCAGGTTGGTATGCATGACCATCAGTCGGGTTGGCTCCGTTTCAACCTGCCTGGATAAACTCAGTACCTCTTGCCAATCCTCTTTTTCAGAAGCAGCCTGCATGGCTAACTCAGTGTCAAAAGCGTTATCCCTGTAACCGATAAAATGCACCGTTAACAGGGTGGCCAGCCAAAAAATGCCGGGGGCCAGGCGTTGTACCTTGATGGTTGGTAGTGGTGGTTGGTTTTGTCGCCATGCCTTTTTGTCCAAGGGGAACGAGAGGGTGGCAGCCAACAGGAAACCAGCCAACAAAACATAGGGCAACCACAAGACCAAGGTTTCTTTGGCCATGAAGTCGGGTAAAAGACTGAGGTAAAAACGGCTGAGGCAGGGAAGGTAGAATACGAAGCGGTAGTATAGCAGGGGAATGATGACGGCAACCAACAGGCCTCCGACCATGGACAGCCAATAGCTCTTTTTGCCGTTGCTTACCAGCTGTCTGAGGGTAAACAGCAGCATCAGTATTGTGCCGGCAAGGGCGTAGGTGCCGAATAACGGGAAGCCCAGCAATGTCCAGGTACCCAGGTAATGCAACTGTTTGTTTGGCTGGCTGACCTTTCGATAGCCCCAAAAAGCAAGTAATAGGGCTGTCAGGCCAATCAGTGGAATAAAGGGGTAGCCCTGTAACTTGAGTAGGTGAACTTCGTAGCCAAGCTGGGTGAGCATCAGTAGGATGGCCAATGCAGGGATATGAGTGAACGGATTGAGGTAACCTTTAAGTTGGAAGGCCCGGCTGCTCAACCAAACAATCAACAGCATAAAGCCCAGGTAAATGAGGGTGCCCAGCCAGGGGATGTAAAAGAACTGCGTGAAGAAGGAAGCCAGGTAACGCGTGAGGCCACCTGGAGCCTCCATCGTTTCCAGGAAAAATTGACGGTTGAACACGAAAAGATCCAGGTCCTGTACTTTCCAAAGGAATGTGCGGCGCAGCCCCAATGTCTCTATCAAGGCGAACAGGATGAACAAGGTCAGCAGGGTGCGGTTGATCCATGCCATGGAAATGCTGCTGCTTTTCTTCGCTGGCTGGGGATGCTTCCCTGTCGGTTTGGTTGGTTTTTGTGGTTGTTTCATGGCCGTTTACGTAGACTTACAGTGCCGACTCTTTGGGTGGTTTTGGACGTTGTGCCTTGGCCCTGCGAATGTAATGAGTTTTTACGGTCTCGTCAACTAGGCGATAAAAAAAATGAACGTCTTGTTATAACCCTGTTAGCGAAAGACTCACCGTTTCAATGCCCAATGCGTTGCTGCGGGGCGAAGGGGCAGCAGCGGAGACTGTAAAGGTGTGGGTGCCTTTGAGAAGGCGCTTTGAACCGTCTTCCATGACCATTTTCAGCTGTTCGGGGTTGACATCAAACGTCACTTCTTTTTGTTCTCCCGGCTCCAGGGCGACCCGCTGGAAGCCAACCAGAGATTGAAGAGGTGTGCTGACACCGGCTCCTGGTGTGATGAGGTACAACTGTGGAACCTCCACCGCTGCGTGAGCGCCTGTGTTTTTCAGGGTGAGTGACACTTTGTAAGTGGCTTGTCCTTTTTTTGTTGGTTTGGAAACGGCCAGGTCGGAATAGGCAACGTTGCTGTATGTCAATCCGTATCCGAAGGGGTATAGAATATTGCCCGTCATGTATTTGTAGGTGCGGCCTTTCATGGAATAATCGTCAAATGGCGGCAATGAATCGGAGGTGAGAGGAAAGGTGATGGGCAGGCGGCCTGAAGGAGCGGCATCACCAAAAAGAAGGTCACCCAAGGCATTGCCTCCTTCCTGGCCTGGGTACCAAGCTAGAATGACGGCGTCTGAGAGTTCGGCTACTTCTTTGAGATCCATCGGGCTACCACCGGTAATCACGGTGACTACCTTGTTGCGGTGGTTTTTTGCGATGGTCCGTAAAAAGTCTAGTTGATGGCTGGGAATGGAAAGATTCGTTTTGTCGCCCAACGTGGGGGAGGCGATGGCGTCACCTTCTTCACCTTCGATGGATCCGGATAGTCCCATGACGATTACACAGACCTCAGCGTTCCTGGCTTCTCCACCTGTCCAATCCAACGGATTCAGGTTGGGGGTGGTGGGGAGGGTGCCTACCTTGTAGTTGATGCTGGTGCCACTGCTGACCTTGCCCACGATGCCTTCCAGGAAGGTGCTCATGCGTGGTGACAGGCCAAAGTAATTGCCCAGCAACACGGAGGCGTCGGCTGCAAAAGGACCGGTGACGTACATGGTGCGGACTTCCTTGCTCAGGGGGAGGGTTCCGTTCGCGTTCTTGAGTAGCACCATGCTGTTGCGGGCCGCTTCACGGGCCATCTCTGCATGAGCTTCGCTGGCAATGACAGAGGCCGGAACACCGGCATAGGGCGAGCGGTCATCAGGCGTGAGGATGCCAAGTTTTAATCGGGTCATCATCAAGGGATACAGGGCGTTGTCCAAATCGTTTTCCGTGATGAGGCCTTCCTTGAAAGCTTGTTTCAGGCCCCAGAAGGTGTTGCCGCATTCCAGGTTGAGCCCGCTCTTGATGGCGATGGCTGAGGCTTGAGCGGCGTTGGGGACAAGCTTATGACCTCTGTAAATATCCTCAATGGCACCACAATCGGAGACGACGTGACCGCTGAATCCCCATTGCTTGCGAAGGATGTCGGTCAAAAGGAATGGACTCCCTGAAGCACTGGCGCCGTACACCCTGTTGTAGGCACCCATCACTGATTCCACGTTGGCTTCTTTGACCAACGCCTCAAAGGCTGGCAGGTAAGTTTCAAACAGGTCTTTTTTGGAGGGGTTGGCGTTAAACGAATGACGCAGGGCTTCAGGACCGGAGTGAACGGCAAAGTGCTTGGCGCAGGCGGCAGCTTTCAGAAAGAAAGGATCTTCACCTTGCAATCCTTTCACAAAGGCCACGCCCATGCGGGCTGACAGGAAAGGGTCTTCTCCATAGGTTTCCTGTCCGCGTCCCCAGCGTGGGTCTCTGAAAATGTTGACGTTGGGAGACCAATAGGTCAAACCGGCGTAGATGCTACGGTTGTTCAGGCGTTGAGCGACTTCAAATTTGGCCCTGCCTTCGAGGGCGATGGCTTCGGCCACCCGGCGTACCAGGGCTGTGTCAAACGTGGCCGCCATCCCTATGGGTTGTGGAAACACGGTGGCTCGTCCGTTGCGGGCTACTCCATGCAGTGCCTCACTCCACCAATTGTAGGATGGAATGCCCAGGCGTTCGATAGCGGGCGCATCGTTCATCAACTGACCGATTTTTTCATCTACTGTCAGCTGGTCGATGATGGCTAACGCTTTTTCGGCCATACGGGTTTCCATTGTGATCGATGCCTGTGTCGGCAGGATGGTGGCTATAAGCAGGGTGAAAAGGGTGCGAAAACGGATTGACATAGTGGCAAGGTGTTTTGATAATCAAAGATAAACACTCGCATCCATACCGACAAGGTTTAAAATCCGTTTACGAACACATAATTTGTCAATTATTGCACCTATGATGCGATTCAAACTGTTTAATTTGCATATAATACCTTCACAACCAGCTGTCATTTTTGTACAATTAATCTATGACCATGAATCCGAGACCATCCATCGTGCCGTTGATTGTTTTCTGTTTAACGTTAAGCCCCTTTTTGATAATGGCCAACATTCAGCCAGGCAGGACACTGAACGTGGAACAACCGTCTTCAGATTCTATCACGCTGCTTGAGGCGGCCGGCTGGTTGGAATCGGCCTATGTGTGCTGGCAACCGGTGGAAGAAGCGACGCGTTACAAGGTGGTCTGTACAGGCGAAGGGTTGGTAAACAAGGTGTTGGACGATCCATTGATCCGTTCCTACGGCACTTATTGGCGCGCTGATTTGCCTGGTTTGAAGCCTGGGTGGTACTGTCTTTCAGTAACGGCTGTTGTTGACACAGTGGAGGGACCGTCCTCGGTAACGGACAGTTTGAACGTCTTGCCCTACGATCGCAGTGGGTATGGCTTCTGGAACAATCGTATACCTGGTGGTTACCAGGCAGATGGCACCCTTAAAACGAACGCTGCCGTTATTTACGTAACCGAAAAGACGAAGAACACGGTGTCGCTCAACGTGACCGGCGCGACGACCAATCCCTGCGTTGGCCTGCAAACCATCCTGGATGGGTATAAAAAAGGCAAGGAAACCCGTCCCCTGGTCATCCGATTGATAGGGCAGATAACCGACCCTTCCTATTTGCTCAACGGTGATTTGGTGATTGAAAACGGCAACAATCAGGCTGGATACATGACGTTGGAAGGTATCGGTGATGATGCGGTGGTGGATGGTTGGGGTATCCGGGTGAAGAACGCCTCCAATGTGGAAATCCGCAACCTAGCAACCATGAATGTCAACAGTGGTGAGGGCGACAACATCGGCTTGCAGCAGAACAACGATCATATATGGATCCACCACAACGACCTTTTTTACGGTGATGCCGGCAGTGACGCCGATCAGGTGAAGGGAGACGGGGCCATGGATTGCAAAAAATCGGTGTATGTGACCTTTGACTACAATCATTTCTGGGATACAGGCAAGACGCATTTGCTGGGCTTGAGCGAAGCCGGTTTGCCTGATTTGTTCGTGACGTATCACCATAACTGGTATGACCACTCCGATTCCAGGCATCCCAGGGTACGTTACTATTCGGCTCATGTGTACAATAACTACTACGATGGGGTGGCCAAGTATGGGGTGGGCTCCACGTTGGGGTCTTCCGTTTTTGTGGAAGGCAACTATTTCCGTCACTGTGCGTATCCCATGCTCATCTCCATGCAGGGTTCCGATGTGTACAGTCCGGCCAAACAAGCCAACGATTACAGCGATATGCCCACGTTCTCGAAGGAAAACGGCGGTATCATCAAGGCCTACAATAATTACATGACTGGGCAGCGGCGTTTTGTACCCTATGGGACTTCGGGCTTTCCCAACCCCATGGTTGACTTTGACGCCTACGTGGTGGCTGACAGAAATGATACTGTACCGGCAACTGTTGTTTCGGCCTACGGCGGTAACAGATACAATAATTTTGACACCCAATCGAGCCTGATGTACGCTTATGTGGCCGACAGCCCGGAAGTGGCCAGGAACAAGGTGGTTAGCTATGCCGGTCGCATCAAGGGCGGGGATTTCAAATGGGTGTTCAACAACGAAGTGGACGATGCCGACGCTGAAGTGATTCAGGCGTTGAAGACTGCTCTGAGCAGCTATACGACCACGTTGGTTGCCGTCCAGGGAGAAGGGAACAGCCCGGTAGATCCTGATGATCCGGACGATCCCATCCAGCCTGGTAACGATACGACCCTTGTACACAATTTCACCACAAGTGGCAAGCAAAACAGTTTCTTCTCCATAACCGGCAACCTGTCTACTTCCAAAGGCACGGTGACGTATCAATCACTGACCCTTACCACTTGTTTGAAGCTGGAATCATCGACGGTAGTCTCCTTTACTACCGACAGGGAGGCCATCTTAACGTTGGTTTTCAATACCGGGTTTGCCGGTAAAGTCCTGGTGGATGATACGGTGAGGACGGTGACCAACGGCGTGTTGACAATCACGCTGCCTGCTGGCAAGCATCAGGTAAAAAAGAGCGATACAGCTAACCTTTACTACATCCAGTTGGCTTATCCCACCGATCTGTTCACCGTGAGGAAGGAAACAGTCTTTTTGTCGCATAATCCAGTCGATGAGTTGGTTGAGGTCATGGGCACAACCACTATTTTTCGGGTGGAGTGCCTGTCCCTGGACGGCACGGTGCAACTGCTTGATCTATCGGAAAATAAAGTGTTGAATGTGAGTGTGTTACGGCCTGGTTTTTACCTACTGCGTGTGTATACGCCAAGCGGTGTTCATGTTGTTCGAATGCTAAAACGTTGATGGACTGTTTGTTTTTTAGGTAGGCGATTGGTTTTTTCGTATTTTCGGGCTGTTTATGCCTAGATTGAAACCTACCCCACTAAAGGATACGATCATGAACAACAGGTTTGAAGAAGTGATGAGCAAAAAAACCACGGAAGCGCTCCGGACGATTATTGATGCACCTGAAGGAACGTATCAGGCTGATGCCTTGGAGGCGGCCAAACTGGAATGGGAAAAACGCCATCAAAGCAAGACCACTCCGACACCCCCAATGGAAGAACCTCCTATCGCAGATATGCCGCTTGAACAGCCAATTTTTGAGAAGCCTGAAGAGAACCAGCCGGTTGAACGACGCTATCCGGCGTTACGTGTCATTGCAGGCATCTATCAGGCGTTGGCCTACATCATTATGTTGCTGGCTGTGATCGTGTTTATAAGTATCGTTGTTACGAGCAGTCAATCGCTGTGGTTGGCGCTGGGTATCCTCCTGGGTGGTGGACTATTGGCGTTAGCCATGTTGGCCATTTCGGAAGTGATCAAGCTATTCATCGACATTGAGAAAAATACCAGGATTGCTGCCCGCTACTAAAACCGACAGACTGCTGTACCCCTGTTCATGCAAACTTCTACCAACAAATACTTGCTGTTGGCCATTACCATGGTGGCCAATTTTTTTAATCCATTTACCGGCTCTGCCGTAAACATCGCCCTGCCTCAACTGGCGGCTGAATTGAACCTGCACGTCGGAGCCATGAGCTGGGTCACCATGGCCTACTTGCTGGCTTCTGCTGCTTTTTTGGTGCCCATGGGTAAGATCGGAGATCATTGGGGGCGCAGGAGTATCTTCCTGTGGGGGAGTGTCGTGTTTATGCTGGCCTCCTTTGCGTGCGCCCTGACGGTCAACGCTGCCGGGTTGATCTCATTCCGGTTGTTGCAAGGCTTGGGGGGTGCCATGATGGTCAGTGTAAGTATGGCCATCCTTATGGCGGCGTTTGAGCCTGGAGAGAGGGGGCTGATGATTGGTTTGAACGTTGCGTCTGTGTACCTGGGACTGTCCGCGGCGCCCGTATTGGGTGGTCTTTTGACAGACTATTGGGGGTGGCGCAGTTTGTTCTACATCAATGGTACGGTGTCCATTTTTGTGACAATAGCTTTGTTTTTTACCATCCGCCCCGAAAAGCGACAACCTGCGACGACTCCCTTCGATTGGAAAGGGGCTTCCTGGTACGTTATCTCCCTCTTGCTCCTGATGTATGGATTGTCACGCCTGCCACAACCGTTGGCTGTGGTGGCTGCGTTGATTGGTCTGTTTGGCTTGATTGGTTTTATCAGGCTTGAACTAAAGACGACCGCTCCTGTATTGAACGTGCGCATGTTCAGACACAACAAGGTTTTCGGCTTGTCCAACCTCTCGGCCTTTATCAATTATGCGGCCACCTTTGCGGTGGGTTTCCTCCTAAGTCTATACCTGCAATATGTCAAGTTGTTGACTCCGAGGGAAGCGGGTTTGCTAATGATGGCCCAACCTGTCATGATGGCGCTGGTGTCTGTTATTGCAGGTCGCTTGTCGACTAAATTTTCTCCTGCCGGTCTGTCCTCCGTTGGAATGATGATCAGTGTGGTAGGACTGTTGTTGATGGCCTTTTTAAACGAAACGTCGCCTCAAGCTTACATTTTAACGGCTTTGGCTGTGCTGGGCGTTGGTTTCGGCCTGTTTTCCTCCCCCAACACCAATGTGGTTATGAGCTCAGTCGATCACAGCAACTACGGCGTGGCTTCGGCCACACTGGCCACCATGCGCAATCTTGGCATGGTCTTCAGTATGGCCGTAGCGACTCTGGCTGTGCATGTGTTCATCGGTGACAAGGTTATCGGCGCAGAAACCTTGACTTCCTACTTGCACGCCTCACGCCTGGTGTTCTTCTTGTTTGCCGGTTTTTGTGCGGCCGGGGTTTTCACCTCCATGAAGCGCATGTAGATAGTGGCCTTTATTCCAGTAGCTTTTGAATACTTTCTTCGTCCTGATTTTCCGTGTAGTAAATGATGAATTCCTTGGGTGACATGCCGAAGAATTCATGGAAATTGTAGGAGAAGTAAGAGTGACTGGAGAATCCAACTTTATAGGCTACTTCGGAGATGTTCACTTTGTTGTTGACCAACAGGTAGGCGGCTTGTTTGAGTCGGATGGACTTGATCAAGGCGCTGGGTGACATGCCCAGGATTTCCTTGAGCTTACGGTTTAGGTGCACGCGGCTGATGCCCACCTCGCGGCTCAAGTCTTCCACACTCATCTCGCTGTCTTCCAGGTGCTCCTTGATGTAGTCGACCACCCGTTTGATCAATTTGTCGTTGGCCGAATCAATGACCAGGGTGTCATAATTGAAGCCCATTTCCGTACGGTGTACTTTCTTACGGATCTTTTCCCTTACCCTGATGGCCTGGCCGATGGCGCCTTTGAGGAGCAGAATGTTGAATGGCTTGGTCAGGAAACGGTCTGCGTGTAACTGGATACTTTTCATTTCCACGCTTTCCGAGTCTTCGGACGTCAGGATGATGACAGGGATGGCATCGGTTTCCGGGTTGCTTTTGATTCGTTGGCAGAGTTCCAGACCGTCACCGTCGGGCATCAGGTAATCGGTGATTACGACGTCAGGGTGGAGGCTGAGAAGCTGTTTCCAAGCCTTGTTGCCACTGTTGCAGGTCACGATGGTGTAGTCGGCCAGTTCCTTTTTCACATACCGACAGAACTCTTCATCATCATCCACCACGAGGATGGTGTGTTTGTTTTTGGGTCCGGTGCTTTCTTCTGGCTCTCCGTCTGTTTCAACAGATTCCACGTAGTCTTGTTCGGCTGGCCATTCGCCAGTGATGTCGTAGGCTGGGTCTTTGTCGGTGTCTGCAGGAATGGGAGCGAGTTCGGTGTCGTTCAGGTGGGCATTGCCTAAGGGCAGCCTGACGATAAACTCGACGCCCTCGGAGCCGACATTGTGGGCTTCAATCTGACCGTGGTGCATGACGACCAACTCCTTGGTCAGGTGCAAGCCGATGCCCGAACCGGCAATTTCCGTTTTGTGGGATCCTTGATAAAAACGTTCAAAGATGCGCTGCAAATCGTTGGTTTCAATGGGGTCACCTGTGTTGAAAAAACGGATTTCCACATAGTCGGTGATGGCGGGATGACCAAAGATCCCATGGTTGTCCTTGCAGGTCAACCTGATCAGGATTTTACCCCGTATGGGCGTGTGTTTGAAGGCGTTGGACAAGATGTTATAGATTATCTTGTCGAAATGCCTGATGTCAACCCAGACATCAAGGTGTTCGTTGTCGCTGGATTCCAGGGAAAAACTGATTTGCTTGGCTGTGGCCATGTTTTTAAAGGACAGCATGCTGTTTTTGATGAGCTCGTTGAGGTCTTGCTCAACAAAATGCAGGGCGAGCTGCCCGTTGTCCAGTTTGCGGACATCGAGCAGTTGATTGACCGTTTGTAATATGCGCAACGAGTTGCGATACATGAGGTTGTGCATTTCTGTCGTTTCCTTGTCGCTCTGATTGCCCATCAGTTTCTTGAGGGGGGAGATGATAAGCGTCAAAGGGGTTCTGATCTCATGGGCAATGCTGGTGAAGAGGCGTAGTTTATCTTCCTTGACCTGTTCGTTGTATTGAGCCATTTCCAACTTGCGGCGCTGGAGTTGTTTGTGGCGGTAGTATACGATGGCAGAATAAATAGCGGCAATGGCCAAAAGGAAGTAGATAATACGGGCCAGGACGCTACTGTACCATGGTTGGGCCACCACAATTTGTAATTTGCGGCTGGTTACGTTGCTGCTTTCTTCATCAAAATAGCCTTTCACTTCAAAGGTGTAATGACCTGGGGGGAGGCTGGCATAGGTGGCTTTTGCGTTGGAGGCGTCGGTATGGTGCCAATTATTGTCGTACCCGTCGAGCCGGTATGAGTAGTTCACCTTTTGTGGGTTGGCGTATTCCTGGGCTGAAAAGTACAAGGTAATGGAGTTGTCCTTGTATTTAAGGCGTAGTTTCTCTGCGTACAACAAGGCGGCATCCAATGGTTTGCATGTTGCCTCTTCTCCGTATTCCAGGAATGAATTATTCACATTCAAACCGGTGAAGTAGATGGGCCTCATGACTTGCTGTTGTTGGTTGACCTGAAGGGGGTCTATACGGACGACGCCGTTATCGCCACCGAACAACAGGCTGCCGTCGTTGTCCTTAAAGACGGAGGCAAATTTGAACTCACCGATGCTGAAACCTTCAAATTCCGGGTAATTGCGTAGATGGCCGGTTTTGACATTAAGCCTTGATAGGGCTTTGGTCGTTGTGAACCAAAGGGATTCGTCATCACCCATGGCCATGGACAGGATGTTTTGCGACTCATTGTCTTTGCTCAAAGGGATGACTTTGTGTCTGTTTTGTTTCATGTCGTAGGCCACCAGTCCCACCATTGTGCCAATGTATAGGGTGTTTTCATGCTCCACAAATGTATTGGTTTGGTGGTAGGCTGACATGCCGATATCAGCGTTTAGCAAGACATTGTGATCGACATCATAGTAATAGGCTCCCTCCGAGGTGGCTATCCATAGCCTACCTGTTTTGTCCAGGTAAAGGGAACGGATCCAACGGTTGGTGGGCGCATCTACCCGTTTGATTTTGTTGGTTTTAAGATCAAGGATGACGAATCGACCACCGTTGGTGCCTATGTACAGAAAATCTCTGCGTTCATCATACGTCAGGCACATAATTTTATCGTTGGGTATGGCCTTGAGGTATTCAGGTTGGGAAAAGTGAAGGCCATCATTCGAACAGAACAAACCGTGTCCGTAACTGCCTGCCCAAATGGTGCCATTGCCATCAACGGCCATGGATATCATGGAGTTGCATGCTACCCCATCATTTCTTTCTTGCACGTTGTTCAGGTCGTTTCCAACAGCGCTGAATAAACCACCACCATCGGTTGCCAACCACAGGTTGCCTCGTTTATCTTTGGCAAATGCGCTGATGCACGCTCTGTTCTTGCCAGAGTTATCATCGTTGATGGCGTAATAACCGAAACCTGAATTGGATTGTGGAACAATGAAGACCCCTTTTTGGTACAACCCGGCCCATATGTTGCCGGTGTTGTCTTCCATCAAGGCATGAACCTTACTGTGTTTCAGGTCGACTTGTAGATTGTTGGTTACGCTATAGGGGACGTTGCTTTCTGATTCTCTCTCGAATAGCAAAATACCCCTATTTTCAGTACCGATCAGGATTGTTCCGTCTTTTTTGACCAATATTGATTGAATGTTTTTTGAATTCAACGACGGGTCGGATGGCTTTCGCAACAACCGACGGTTGGCGTCGTAAATAAATAAACCGTCAGAGGAGGAGCCGATCAACACATCGCCCGTCAGTGGGTCGTCACAAAAGCAGGCGACTAACTGTCCGTTTTGCAGGTTGCCTACATCTTGCGTTTGTTGAATGTTGACCAGTGTATTGTTTTTCAGGTTGATCACTTTAAAGCCTTTGTCACCCGTAGTGATCCACAACCAACCTCGCTTGTCTATCAGCATCGATCCAAGGAAGGAGGTGCCCATTAACTGTTGAAGGGCTGCTGAATGGGTAGTGTCGACCTGCCTTGTGGTGCTTTCCAATACATAGATGCCATGCCCACTGGTGCTTACCAGTAGTGAGTTGGGTTTGTTGCCGGCAATGATGTTGGAGATGGAGAAACGATGGGGGGCTTCTTCGAGGTTGGAAAGCTTGATGTGTTCGAACCGGTTGGTTTTTGTATCAAGGACATCCAGCCCCTTGCCTGTACCTACCCAAAGACGATTGTGATCGTCCATGTACAAGTCGTTGATGCTGTTGTTGCTGACAGATGAAGGCTCACCTTCTTTGTGTTCAAAACGTTTGAAGTGATCGCCCACCAGGCGGTCTAATCCGTTTTCACCAAAGACCCATATGAATCCTTCACGGTCTTGGTACAGACCGTTGATGCGGCTGCTTGACAGGCCTTGTTCTGAATTGTAAAAGCGGGGATTTTGGGCTGTCAGTCCTGCTGCCAATCCTGATAATGCCAGTAAAAGCCCCAAAAAGATGACGGTGTTGTGTTTCATGGAATGCAAAAATAACGGTTAAGGTCGGCAGCAAAGATGCATCTTTTTATGAATATGGATGGTATGATTTTGCTTAAAAATAAGCCCGTTAGGGGTGCTGTTTGGCTCAAATCGTGTCAATTTTGAAACATGATACATGACTTTTTTACAATAAGTCCCCAAGGATGTTTCAAACCCTACAGCCTTTGATAGGGTGTTGTTACAGGGTTGACAGGATGTCTGCATGTTTGGGATATAAAACAATATCTATTCTTAGTAACATTGCAGTCAATAAGTTGCGGGAATTTTGCCTCATGAATGCATTGTTTGATGTCAAAGATAAAGTCGTAGTGCTGGCAGGGAACCAGGGAAGATTGGGTGTCAATCTGGCCGACTGTTTGATACAAGAAGGTGCTATTCTTGTGTTGCTTGGGCCATGCCCCCAGGAAGGCTGGGCGTTGGTCGAGGCCATGGTGCAGAATGGTGGCGACGCCACTTTTTTTGAGGTCGATCCCAAGGACACCATTCGTTTGACACAGGTACAAGAAGATATCATGCTGGAATTTGGACACATCGATGCATTGGTCTACGAATTTGAAGCCTTGCCGGGTGATCTGAAACAACTTGACGGAAAAAGTTTGTTCGACCGGGAACTAGCCTTGTCGGATAGTGCTGGTGATTGTAGCTTGGCTGTGTTTCTGATGACTACCCGGCTGTTTCTAAAAGCCATGCTCAAGCAGCAGGAGGGTGCCATTGTTGGTTTGCTGGATTATCCCCTTGTTCATAAAAGAGACACTGGTTGTACCTGTCAGCGGTCGATGGACATCCTGTCGGCGTTGATGACATCCTTGGCAAGGGAGTTGATGTCGACCTTCGGGGCGTCATACAGGGTCAATGCCCTCGTTGCCGCCAGCAAACTCCCTGATCAATTTAATCCCGAGAATGTACAGGGACCCTTGCAATTTCTCCTCAGTGAGGCTTCTAGCTCCATCACCGGCAGCATACTGTTGGTTGACGGAGGAATCCATATATTTGAGGCAGATTTGGCATTAGCTACCAACGTTATTAATACCATCTGATACGCCTAACAATGTCTACCTACCTAACAAAAACGTTTACAACTGCCTTTTGGCCAAGAGTTCTTATGCTAGTTTGCTTTGTACTGACCACTGTTTTGTTTTCGGCCAGTGCCGTTGATGGCCACTCACTGTGGTTGTCGACCAAATCCAATCAGCCGGTGACCATCCTGTTGACCGACAAAAAACCGAGCGCGACCCAGTTGATGGCCAAAAAGGTGCTGGAAGAAGGTTGGGGGGGACAAGCCGGTGTGACGCTCAGGCTTGTACGAAAGGCCGACAAAGCCCTGAAGTCTGGTGGCTTTCGCTTCACTGCCGAGGGTATCAGCGCTTCGACCGATGCTGGATTGTTATATGGAGCTTATGCTTACCTGCGCAGTCAGCAAGTAGATGGAACAGTGCATCCTTCGGTGAGCAATCCTTCTTATCAGTGGCGTGTGCTCAATCATTGGGACAACCTTGATGGTTCTATCGAGCGGGGATATGCTGGTCGTTCCATTTTCTGGAGGGGTCGGCACGACCTTACAGTGACCGAGGCCGATGTGATCCGTTGGAAAGCCTATGCCGCTGCCAATGCCTCTCTTGGAATCAATGGCACAGTGTTGAACAATGTCAATGCCTCTCCTGACATGTTGAGCGCACCTGTTTTGAAGCGGGTGGCCGCTATTGCCGATGTGCTTAGACCTTACGGCATCACGACCTTTTTAAGTATCAATTTCTCTGCGCCGTCTGAGCTAGGTGGTTTGAAAACGGCCGATCCTCTGGATAAGACAGTGGCTGCCTGGTGGCAAGCCAAGATCAAAGAAATCTATGCTACCATACCCGATTTTGGTGGTTTTCTTGTCAAGGCCAACAGCGAAGGTCTTCCTGGTCCTCAGGATTTCGGCCGTAC
>JAAYBL010000288.1 GCA_012718945.1 Bacteroidales bacterium | reverse complement strand
CTTCAGGTAGGTGTCGGTGGCCATGGTCAATTCGACCAGGCTGTTCGGGTGCTGCTGCAACCAATCAACGGCTTCGTCCACCGTGGTGGCACGCATCCTGAGCAATGGCCGGCCTTGCGTCAGTTCGATGGGGGTTGTGGTGGCCGGTTTACCAGGCTGCACGTCGACCAGCACCACGAATTTTTGCTGATGGGCTTCGCTGAAACTGTAGGATAAAGGGCTGCCTGCATACACCACCGGCCCTTGGGTGGCATCCACCACGTGCATGCGGTGCAAATGGCCCAGCGCTGTGTATTGGATCTGCAGGGGAATGCTGTCGGTGTACACCACCTGTGCGCCGCCTACGTGCAGGATGGGACGTTCATCCTCCGGTTCTTCGGGTAGGTCATCGCCTTGCCTGGCCACAAAGAGGTGGGTGACCAGCACATTGACGCCCTTGTTGTCGCAAAAGCGGTTGGCCAGGGTAGTCCAATGGTTGTGTAAAACACCGCGCAAGGCTTCTTCGGTCGCTGCTTCGGTGGTGGCGAGTGATGCCATGCCCGTGTCGCTACGGGTCGTTGCGGGTGATGACTTCTCGTTGTCGGTGGGGGTGTTCCCCAGATAGGTTTTCAGCCGCAGTTCGTTGGCGTAGGGTGTGAGCAACAAGCGTAGTGGCGCCTGGCAGTCCGGTAATCGCAGTTCAACAAAGCCCTTATCGGTTTGATTTACTTTCAGCCCCGTCTCCAATTCGAAGGAAGGCGTTGCGGTATGCGGGTAGCCCAGGAAGAGGATTCCGCATTCTCTGGCCAGGGGGTCGGGAGCTTCGATGCGGTCGGGGGAGTCGTGGTTGCCGGCTATGGCGATAACCGCCCTTTTGCCGTTGTTGGCCAGCCGCTTGAGGGTCTTATAAAAAAGGTCGACCGACTCAATGGGCGGGTTGAAGCCGTCAAACAAGTCGCCGGCTACAATTATGGCGTCCACCCGTTCCCTGTCGGCAATGTCACAGATTTCCTGCAACACGGCCTGCTGCTCCTGATGCCTTTCGTAATTGTTCAGGTGCTTGCCCAAGTGCCAGTCGGAGGTATGGAGGAGTTTCATGGGTTGTGAGATCTCTTTCAGTCGTGCATTAAATTGAGTTGACGAAGTGATTCTCTCAGTCTGCTTTTGAATAGGCGATAAGAATCCAAATGTTCTAATATGTCGAGGCTGATTTTTCTTCCCATTGGTAAGTATAATTCGCTGATGGTCAGGTCGTTTCTTCTCCTTTTTGTTCGCTCCGAGTAGGCGATTCGAATGGCTTTTTCTATGACTGTTTTTGGATCAGCGATACTTTCGGGATTACGATATAATCCCAGTTCGTTAGTTGATCGTGTAGTTCCGATTTCTTTTTTGAGCAGATCAGTGTCTGCAAGCATCCACGCTTCCATCATATGAACTGGAATAATCGGCGTAATAAGTTTACAATATTCCTGTTCATCGACCTCATTCATAAGAACTTGAGCCGTGGTAAACTTACTTTGTAGAACAGTTTGATCAGTGCTGTCGTCAGCGTCCGTATGGACACATAAAAGGCTGATGCCAAACTCGACACACCCTATTTGAGCGGCGCGTCTAACTTGTTCCGCAAAGGTCAAACCTGTTTTTTGTACTGTGATGATATGAAGCGCTATTTCAATATCCCCGACACATTCAAAGGCCACTTCTGTTAACGTTTTTTTGACAACACCCTCAAGGAAACGGATGTCTGTCGTGCCCTCCGTGAACAATCCGGCATAAAACAACCTACTCATAGTTCTCCTCTATGTCTTTAATTGTATTGGAAAAATCAGCTGTGAGTAAGT
>JAAYBL010000287.1 GCA_012718945.1 Bacteroidales bacterium | reverse complement strand
ATCTTGGGCAAAGGTGGCGTTGGAAACGGCCAGCAGGGTGTATTGACGCAGGGAGACCTGGGCTTCACCGTTCACATACAGGGTGTCGGCCAATCGATTCAGGGAGTCGGCCCAACCCGTCTTGGTCAAGGCTTCGGCAAAGAGGCTGTAGTCGGGGTTGTCATTGATGCGGTCAAAAACGGTTTCCACCAAGGGGCGCATGGCATCATTCAACACATAAATCAAGCCGTTTGAGGTGCGAATGCCCATGTGGATGACCCTGGCCTCTCCGTTGAGAATGGCCTGACCTGCGTTGACCGAATCGATGTTGATGCTGAGTTTGTCTCCAGACAGGTTGGTGGTAAACGAGGCGTTAATAAAATCCTGGACACTGATGGTGTCAAGTACCGTGTGGTAGAGCACCATGCTTCTGGCATAGTCCTTTCCGAGGTCTTCGATACTGGTCACACCCATGCGTTGGTAAAAATCCAGGACAGCCTGATTCACAGGCACGAAGGCTGTAAAATCAACGTCAGCCTGATTGAGGGCATTGTACATGTCGGCGTACTGGAGCACCTTGACCCACTCAGCATACGTTTCATCTTCAGCCAGGTAGCTGGAGATGGGATTTTCCTCGTACACCTGGTAAGTGGTGCCTTCGTAGGGGTCCTGACAAGCTACTGCTAGGAGCAAGAACAGGACAGACAGGGATGGTATGATCGACTTCATGGGTGGTTATTTTTCGGTTTCTGTGGAATAGTAGGGGTTCTGCTTGAGCAGGGGATTCACTTGGAGGTCTGAATACGGGATAGGCATGTACCAGGCGTATTCGTTCTTCAGCACGGAGCGTAGCCATTGGGGATTGGTCGTTTGATTGGCCTCCACCACCAGGTTGATGAACTGTTCCTTGTACTTATACTGTTGCAGGCGTCCGAATCGCAGCAGGTCGTACCAACGTTTGCCCTCTCCTGCAAATTCCATTTGTCGTTCATGCATCACCAGCATCAGCATATCCAGTTCGTCGACTTCAGTGGTTTCTACCACCAATGCCGGTAGCGAAGACCGCGTGCGTATCTGGTTGATGATGGTCAAGGCTGCGTCCCAATGGGCCTGGCCTTTCATGATCAGGGCTTCTGCTTTCATCAACATGACTTCGGCGACCCTGTACAGGATGAAATTGGCATCGTCGGAGTTGCGTACGCTTTCTCTGTCGACAACATCCGTTCCTTTATACTTCCAGACAAAAAAGTAGTTGGCTTTGTCGTAATCTCCGACAACCGTACTGCTGTGTACGTAAGAGCCCATGTAGGTGCGTCCCAAACGACCGTCCAACGTGGGATCGGTGGTCATGACCAGCGCCGTTTCATCTTTGAAGGCTTGCATAGCGATTTCCGTGTATTTCAAACGGGCACCGGCATCCAAACTGAAGTAGCTGCCGAAATTATTGTTTTGTCCGTAGGTTTGGTTGTCCCAGTTGAGTTCCATGATGGATTCGTTGCTGTTACCTGGATAGAACATATCAAACCAACGCAGGGGGTCTTGCATGAACACAGGCCTGAAGGAGGCTGTGGCTGTGAGGATGCTATCGCTGTAGGCAATACAGTTATCGTAATCTTCGTCCCAAAGGCAAACATCGGCCATCAAGGCATACAAGGCCCATTTGGTGGCCCTGCCCTTGGTTTGCCAGGCTTCCTCATAGGTTTCCTTGGCGGCTCCGCTTTGCAAGGCGGTCAATATGTCCTGTTTGATTTGAGCGACAATGGTGGCTTCGTCCGACTTGGCAATCGTATAGGACGCATCGTCGTTGACATAGGCTTCCAACACCAAGGGTAT
>JAAYBL010000286.1 GCA_012718945.1 Bacteroidales bacterium | reverse complement strand
GAGGCCACATCGCGGTAAGAGGCCAGGTCGAGGATGTGTACCCGGTCTTTGGCCTGGAGGGCAAAGTCGGGGGCGTTGTTGTAACCGGGGAAGGGCACGGTAATCACTTCGATGGTGGCATCGGGGCGGGTGCGTTCTACTAGTAAAAAATCTGGTTTGGCACGCTCGTTGGGTTGGGCCCGTTCGATGAGGGTTTTGAGGGTGGGGTTGGCACCAAAGTCAAAGCGTCCCGGGTAGTACACGCTACCGTCGATGTCGACGAAGGTGTCCATGGGTTTGTTGATGCTGCGCACGCGGACGACGTCGCCGTTGACCAGGGCTACTTTTTCACGGCCGTTGAGCACGTCGGTGAGGTTCCATTCGAGGAGTTTTTCCTCGCCGTTCACGTAGCGTTGTATCTGGATGAAGTCGGGGTAGACGTCCTGGGTGAGCCCGCCGGCGTAGCGGATGAGGTCGGCCAGGGTTTCCTTGTCAAGCATTTCATAGGTCATGGGGCGTTTCACGGCGCCTTGGATGCTTACCAACTTGTCGGCCACGGGGACGTGGAGGATGTCGTTGTTTTGCAGGTCAAAGTTGTACTGCACGGTGGGGTCGCTCATAAAGGCGTAGAGGTCCATGGTGCGTTTGGTGGTGCCGCGGATGTGCTGGATTTTACGCACGGAACCGATGGCGGTGGGGCCACCTGCAGCTGAAAGGGCGTTGAAGGCCGAGTTGAGGGCGGAGATATTGAAACCGCCGGTCACGGCTGCTTCACCGAAGACGTTGATCAGGATGGTACGGGCGGTGACGATGGTCACGGCCAGCTGGTCGGGTCTGAACAGGTAGGCACTCGAGAGTTGGTTTTGAATCACCTTGCGGGCCTGGGCCAGGGTGAGGCCTTTGAGGAAGATGCGCGACACGCCGGCCGGCTGGATGCTGCCGTCGGGGGCGATGCGTTGCTGGATGTCGGTCTGCGAGGCACCGAAGATGGTGATGTGCACCTCGTCGCCTTCGCCCAGCACGTAGGTGTCGGGGGCCTGGGCGCCGTCGGTGGTGCGGAAAATGTCGAGGGTCTTGTCGGTAAACAGGCTGTGGCCGTAGATGCGGCCTCCCCCCCTATTGGCGGCAGCCGCCTGGGCCACGCGTTGTGACGCCTCGGCAGCTGCCTCCTCAGGAGTGGTTTCGGGAAGGTCGGCGGGAGTGGTGACACCGACCTGAGTGGACGTATTGTTGGTAAGTGTGGAGCCTGTAACGGGTGTGGTAGCCGGAGCGGCCACGTTGATCACAACGGGTTGGGCGGCGGCTTGGCTACCTTTGCCCTTCTTTTCAGCTTCGAGTTCGTTGAGCACGGCGGTGACCCTGCCTTGGTAAGCGGGGTAATCGGCTGGCGCAATGTTGTCGACATCGATGCCTTTTTCCAGGAGACGGGTGCGTACTTCACTTTCGGTGAGGCCGCGTTTGTCGAGTTCGCCCCTGGCCATCTGCATCACGGCCGACGACTGGGCCTTGGCTTGCTGCGTGAACGGGCCTGCCAGTGGGCTACCCATCAGGCAGAGGCTGAACAGGAGAACGGTTGCTTTGGTATGAAAAGCTGGTTTCATAGGGGGTTATGGGTTGAGTTGTTAGTCTAGTGACAGAAGGAGAAAATCGCTCAAATGAAGGTGATGGATGCCGCTTGGTGAATGGCCTGTGCCATAGGCATCCATTGAGACAACGTATTTGGGAAAATGATCGGAAATTTTCTCCAGGTTTCCGAATTCCCGCTCTTTGGTCATCGCATCCTGCAACAGGTAGGCCACTTGCACGTACAGGCGATTGCCGCTCTTTTCGGCAACGAAATCGATTTCATTCGTTCCCAGTTGGCCAATCCGCACCGTATAGCCGCATCGTTTGAGGTGTAAAAAGACGGCGTTTTCCATGAGTTTACCCACATCGTCGGCACGTTGGTAACCGCGGATGCAATTGCGTAAACCCAGGTCTTCAAAGTAATATTTATCACCAATTTCAAACTGTTTCAGTCCCACCAGGTCGTAACGCTGCACTTTATAGATAAAAAAGGCGTTAGTCAATGCCCTTATGTAATTGATGACCACCTGAGGGGTAATGGTCACACGTTGAGACTTGAGGTAGTTGGATATGTTGGTCGCTGAAAAGAGGTTGCCCACATTGTCAGATAAAAAGGCCACGAGGTTTTCCAGGAAAGTGACCTGCCGTATTTTTTCCCTGGCCACGACATCCTTTAATAATATGGTGGCATAGACATTGCGCAAGTATTCAAAAACGGCGTTTTCCTCTAATCCGATAACATTTAAATACGGCATACCACCCACTGTCAAATACGTACGGAGAGCGGATTCGCCGGCTTCCAGTTTAAAGAAGGTTAGAAATTCGTCGTAGCCAAGGCTGT
>JAAYBL010000285.1 GCA_012718945.1 Bacteroidales bacterium | reverse complement strand
GTACCGACCATATTGGTGGTGTAGACCTTGGTTTTGCCCTTTTCAAACGCCGGGTCAAGCGAATAAACGATGCCCATCTGACAGTTCACCAAGGTATCGAACGGCTCCAGTTCAAACGAAAAAGCCATCTGAGTACCCGAAATCGCGACCGGAGCAATGGGTTTCAACTGCGGCAACTTATCGGCCACGTTCAAGGCCGGATAGTCACTGTAGGCCACTTCAGGCAACTGATAATACCAGCGTTCATCAGTGGCCGGCACCACCAAAGCGAACGGATGATTCGAACCCTGGTAAGTACGATCAATGCCTTTGTTCGTGCGTTTCAAGTCAAAATAGGCAAAGCCTTCGCCCCACAACTCGATACGACGCTGCAGCAACACATCATCCACGGTTACGCTGGCTTTACTCCAGGAGGCGTCCCTGTTTGCCATCAGCACCGCCAACGCAGCAGCGGCCTCCGTTTCTTTACCCTGACGCGCCAAGGCTTCAGCCTGGATCAGCACCATTTCAGACGCCCGCATGTAGCAATAATCCATGGCCCATTCATCCTTCCAACCAAATTTCAGGTTGGCATGGTCCTTTTTCCAACTGGAAGCGCTGGCATGCGCCCGTTGAGTGGCATCAATATAATTGGTCGACGATTGAAACCACCGCTTTCGGCCATCCGTTGCCGGAATCTGATCGTACAAGCGCGCATCGATCAATTTGGACGAATAATTCATCCCCGCATAACCGTGCGTAAGGTTGGATATGTGTGAAAAGAAGGATGGATACGAAATACCCCGCTCCTCCGTAAAATCATAGCCCCAGATCCATTCCTGGTTGTTGATGTCCATAAACCCATCCTCCAGCTCGTCGGCCGGCATGATGTTATAACCCCACACGACCTCCGTAGCCGCCTCATAGGCCTTATCCCAGGCACCAATCAGCAAGTAATACCTGGCCAACAAGCCATTGACAACATACGTATTTATCTCTGTTTTGCTCGACCGATACGCGACCAGCATGTATTTAGCCTTCAGCAAATCCTCCTCAATTTGTTTGAGCACAACGCTGGCCGGCATAGCGGCAGTACGCTGTCCGTATAACGGTTCATTCGGTGCGTACAACAACGGCACCGTGGGCAACGACAAATTGGCCGGCACGTCCTGGTAAGCGGTATATTGGAACAACTGCACCAAGTAATAATAGGCAAAGGCACGATAGGCATAGGCTTGCCCCAAGGCTTTAACCGCAGTGCTTGGACCTTGACCCATCGTGTCAGCCCGGTAAGCCGCCAGCAAACCCTCAGGCGCCGTTTCGATGACCTTATTGGCCGATTTGACCACCTCCATAAAGTACCGCCATATCATGCTTGTACGCCGATAATTATACAGGCGGTTTTCGTGACAGTAATCGTAATAGAACCAAGATGTTCCATTCATCACCATGTCTTCGCCCATCAAATCGGTCGCGTGTAAGACGGCCATCAAACCCTCGACGTCGTGTGAGGTCGATCCGGAAACAGCCAAATCCACCAGCATGTCGGCAATGTCTTCCGGCATGGCCAGGTATTCATCCAGTGTCAATGGTGGAGTAAGATCGCTGAAATTCATACTATCAATCTCCGCAACGGGCACACGGGCCGTCACAAAGCCATCCTTGTAAACAGACAGGTTCTTCGATGCTTGCATCGAAGCTGGTGTGACCAGTGTCAGCATGAAGGCCACCACAAGTAAAGAAACGTGTTTCATGAGAATTATTTTTTGATAAATGTAGCGGTACGTGCCGTGCCGCCCATGATAACACGACACAGATAAAGTCCCTTGGATAATGAGCCCACGGAAACGACAACCTCACGGCTGCTTGCATCACCAGTGGTCGAGACACCGACAGCCGACAAGGAAGAAACCAAGGCAAGACGGCCATTCAGGTCAAACACCTGAACCGTACCCTCTTCGCTTAGCGCTTGTGAAAAAGACAGGTGCAATGTCTCATCTACCGGATTGGGAAATATAGTCAAGGGCTGGGAAGTGACCAACCTGGTATCAGGCTTGATGGCCGTAGCCGGTAATGAAAACCGTACGTTCTGCAAGGCCGACAAGTCAAAGCGCTGCGTCTCATCGACACACTGAATCACCATTGACGATTCTCCCTCAAACACGATTTTCTGAATGTTATCGATGGCAAACGTAGACTCGCCACCATCCTTCATCGAGATGCGCAATAGATTTTCCGTTGTCGCACCAAGGCTTGTTGCCACCAGTAGCAATCCTCCAATAAGCCAATTCTTTGCCTTCATGAATCTTCAAATTAATATTGTACGAATCCTTAACGACAAAAGTAGAAATAATCGTTTAAAAGCAAAAACAAATCACTATAAAGTTAGCCAGCTACAATCATCCATGATGTCCACTCCTACTCATTGAAGTTTTTCTGTTGCGTTCATTGCCAACACGCTGGTTTCTGCAGCTCAAAAATTCTGCTCACTGACCTCATTCATCCGTTCAATATGCTCGTCAATGCTTTTCGGCTGTGTAGCATAATCCGCCGACAAGATCAGCCTCTTCGCAGTTTCACCCCATCCAACGCCTTCATCATATAAGGACGGCGTGCATAGGTTTGCCGATAGTGCGCCACCAGGTTCTTGACCAACGCCGTTCCCCCATCAAACGAAGTCATCCAGTTGAGCGTTTCAGCCACCCGCTTGTAAGCCTCTTTATCCGTAATGCTGGCTTGTTGCTGCACGTACTGATGATAGAAAGCAAGCACCGCCTCACCAAATCGTGGACGCAGGTACTTTTCATACTGGCGGACAAACGTGACCATCATAGCATACACAGGCATGTACGTAATCTTGCCCTTGCGGCTAAAGGTCCTTTCATTCGACAATACATAAGCCTTGTGAATGTTGTACTCCTTGTTTTCGAGAAAGTGGTTGAGG
>JAAYBL010000284.1 GCA_012718945.1 Bacteroidales bacterium | reverse complement strand
TTGGCCCCCATGACGGGTTGCTTGTGGTTGGCCGGATCAGGATCATAATCAGCCCAGGGTCTGGAGTCCCAATGGGCACACAGCAAGATTCTATTCGACTTTTCCGGGAAGAAGGCGGCAATGATGTTGGTGGCGTCCAGTTTGGTGCCATCGAAGGCGGTCAGGGTGGCGTTCTGAGCGGTCACTGTTGCGCCAAAACGTGTCAAGGTCTTGATAAAATACTCCTTGCACGCCTTGTGAGCGGCCGTATTGGGCACTCTGGGTCCAAACAAGGTTTGTTGTTTGACAAATTGCCAGGCGCTGTCACCGGAGAAAACAGGACCTACCTGTGTGATGGGTTGCGGTTCCATGGTCTTTTTGGCTGTCGAATGACACGAACAAAAACTGAGTAAACAGAACACTGGAATGAATAGTCGAAGGACGGGCATGATAGACGGATTAATCGGTGATGTAGAGTAGGTGGGTACCTGCGTCGTTGATGGTCAGTTCAACAGGTTGGCCAGAGAGTAAGGGCACATTTCGTTCGGTATGACCAACAGGCAGGTCAAAACAGACGGGATAATCATAGGCAGCGACGGCGTCGGCAATCAATTCGTAGACCGTTTTATGCATGAGCGGATCCTCTTCGAAGTCGGAGAATTGACCAACCAACAATCCCCCCAGCCGCTCCAGGACACCGCCCATTTTTAAGTTGTGCATCATCCTGTCGATGGCGTAGGGCTTTTCACCCACATCTTCAATAAAAAGAAGGCTACTGGCGGGTATTTCATCGAGATAGGTGCCTCTCAGACTGAGGAGTATGGAGAGGTTGCCACCCCTGAGTGGTCCTGTGGCCTTTCCCTGACGATTCATGGAGTGGCCAGGGAATATCAGCGGTGGTCTTTGGCCGGAAAGCAATTGACGCAGCAACAATAAGGGCTCCTGGTTGGGCGTAAACAAACCCGGTGCGTCACCTTGAGCCAGACGCTTGGCCATGCCCCCGTGAATGGAAACGTAACCGTTGTGTTGCAACAGGCTGTGCAGTAAAGTGATGTCGCTGAAACCAATGAGCCATTTCGGCCATTGTTTGAAACCGTCCAATGACAACATATCCACCAGGTGGATACTGCCATAGCCACCACGGGTACAGAAAATGGCTTTGCAGTCGGGGTCATCCAGCGCTTCCTGGAGGTCGTGACGTCTGGCCTCGACATCCCCGGCATAACGACCGTGAATAGCTGTGGCTGAGCGTCCTATTTGAACACGCCAACCCCATTGCCTGAGGGTGGCGGCGGCTCCCTCCACCAATAATGGATCGATGACGCCGGCCGGTGAGACTAGCCTGACAAGGTCATTAGGTTGTAGGGGTTTAGGTACGATCATAGTGTTGTTGAGAGGGTATGAGCAAAAGTACGTTTTTCCAGCGGTATCAGAAAAAAGTGTTCATCTTTTCGCAAATACTGGGCTTATTATTACAAAATATAATAAAAATATTCGCTCAATTGAAAAAAGTACGTATTTTTGCGCCGTTTTATGTCGAATTATCACTGAAAACCCTGTCTTATGGAAACTCCCGTTTCGGTTGGATCACGTGTCAAATCCATCCGTGAAACCAAGAAACTGACGACCAGCCAAGTAGCTGAACGATCCGGATTAACGATCGAGCAGATTGAACGCATTGAGGAAAATGAGAATCTACCCTCGCTGGCACCCTTGATTAAAATAGCCAGGGCATTGGGCGTAAGGCTGGGTACCTTCCTGGACGATATGGACAACATGGGACCTGTGGTTTGTCGACGTGAAGAATTGGCAAAGAGTATCAGCTTTTCATCCGAAACAGCCAACTCGCACAACAACCTGTCGTTTTATTCGATGGCTTTGTCCAAGACGGGTCGGCACATGGAACCCTTCCTGATTGATATTGATTCGGCATCCCGCAACGGCTACCAACTTTCTTCCCATGAAGGAGAGGAGTTTATCTATGTGCTGGAAGGATGTATTGAAATCACCTATGGCAAGGAAACCTACAAACTTAGTCAAGGTGAAAGCATCTATTATGATTCCATCATCGATCATAACGTTCACGCTGCCGATGACTCCAAAGCTAAAATTTTAGCCGTTGTCTACACCCCGTATTAATCCGACGTCATGCAATTGGTTGAACGAACATTGGGCGACTGGCTGGAACACTGGGCCACCGTCACCCCCGATAGAGAATACATTGTCTATTCCGACAGGGATTTGCGCTTCACCTGGAAAACCTTCAACAAACGGGTCGATGAGGCTGCACTGGGCTTTATGGCCATTGGAGTCAAAAAAGGTGATCACGTGGGCATTTGGGCCCAAAACGTCCCTGAGTGGTTGACGTATATGTACGCTTGTGCCAAGATTGGGGCCGTTTTTGTGACGGTCAATACCAATTATAAACAGCACGAATTGGAATACCTGGTGGAGAACTCAGACATGCACACCTTGTGCATCACTGATGGCACCTGGGATTCCAACTATGTGCAGATGGTGTACGAGATGCTGCCCGAACTGAAAGATTGCCAGCGAGGTCAGTTAAAGAGTGAGCGCTTTCCACGCATGCGCAATGTTGTGTACATCGGCCAGGAAAAATACAGAGGCATGTACAGTACGGCTGAACTGCAGTTGCTGGGCACTCACATGAATCCTGCCGATCTGGAAGCTGTCAAAAAAACGGTGGAACCGCATGATGTGATGATGATGCAGTATACTTCGGGCACCACTGGTTTCCCGAAAGGCGTCATGCTCTCGCATTTCAACCTGGCCAACAACGGCTTTCTCACAGGTGAGCACATGAAATTTACCGATCAGGATAAACTCTGTATTTGTGTGCCCTTGTTCCATTGTTTTGGAGTAACCCTTGCTACAACAAACTGTCTTACCCATGGTTGTACACAGGTGATGGTGGAACGCTTTGATCCACTTGTTGTCCTGGCTTCCATTCACAAGGAACGTTGCACGGCCCTTTACGGAGTGCCCACCATGTTTATCGCCGAATTGAATCATCCCATGTTTGACCTGTTCGACATGAGCAGCCTTCGTACCGGCATCATGGCTGGCGCCCTTTGTCCCATCGAACTGATGAAGCGGGTTAGTGAAAAGATGTTCATGACCATCACCAGTGTCTATGGTTTGACCGAAAGTTCACCTGGTATGACCCAAACCCGCCTGGAAGACAGTTTCGAGGTGCGTACACAGACTGTGGGCAGGCCTTATGAATTTACCGAAGTGGTGGTCATTGATCCTGAGACGGGAGAAGAATGTCCCGACAATGTCCCCGGTGAGATTTGTTGCAGGGGTTACCTGGTGATGAAAGGTTACTACAAAAATCCCCAGGCTACAGCCGAAGTCATCGATAAAAACGGCTTTTTGCATTCGGGCGACATTGGTATCAGAGACGCTGATGGCAACTACCACATTACCGGCCGGATCAAGGACATGATCATTCGCGGAGGTGAAAATATCTATCCCCGTGAAGTCGAAGAGTTTCTCTATCACCTCGAAGGCGTCAAAGACGTGCAGGTGGTAGGCGTGGCGTCCGAAAAATATGGCGAGGAAGTAGGCGCCTTCATTATCCTGAAGGATGGTGCCAGCTTGGATGAGCAAACCGTTGTTGATTTTAGCCGTGGGAAGATTGCCAGACACAAGATACCCAAGTACATCTTCTTTGTGGAAGAATTCCCGATGACCGGGAGTGGCAAGATTCAAAAGTTCAAGCTGCGCGAGATGAGCCTTACGCTCTTGAAAGCACAAGGCATCGTTCCCGCATAAGGCTTAGCCCATCCGGATCAACCTTTTCTTTGATTGGTAGGCAGGGAGCGATTCTCCCTGGCTGCTTCTATCTCAGCCCTTGATTTGCTGCGCGTTACGATGTATACGCCCAGAAAAACCAGTCCGGCGGCTATGCCTTTGCTGACTGTGTAGGTCCCTTGTCCCATATATACGGCCAGGAGACCTGCCGTGATGGGCTGCACGTAATTATACATGGCCAGCGTGGTAGGCCTCAGTCGTTTCTGGCCTATAGGTGTCAGCAGGTAAGGCAGTATGGTGGCTCCAACCATGGCGAAAATCCAGGAAAACCAGTCACCTTGCTCAAAACTGACAAAACTCGTGGTAAGCAAGTCTTTATACGTGAAGGGTAGGTACAGCACCACCGCAAACAAAAACATCCATTTCATCAAGGTAACTGGCGAGTACCGTTCAGACACGCGCTTGGTAATGATCAGGAAGGCGGCGAACGACAGACAACTGAGCAGACAAAGCAGGTTGCCCACCAGACTGCTGTGTCCTGTGGCATCGAACTGAGATGTGTACACCAGAAAAACAGCGCCGCTGGCTCCGACCACAACACCGATTATTTTCATCCAGCTAGCCGGCTCCTTAAGGAATAAGGCAGACAACACCATGGTTAGTATGGGCACGGA
>JAAYBL010000283.1 GCA_012718945.1 Bacteroidales bacterium | reverse complement strand
GTGTGGTGCGCTTGCCTTCACTGTTCGCGATAACGATAGGATCGTTCCCTTCCAAAACGGAAACACAGGAGTTCGTGGTTCCTAAGTCAATTCCAATAATTTTTCCCATAATAAGTCGTGTATTTAAATCTATATTGAGTTGCTCTCGTTGTTCAGTAACTACCTTTCAAAACCCGTGCCAAAGTGTTGACAAAGATTAGCCAGGTTGATTTGACAGGTTGTCGGCCTGACGCTAGACGTCCTGGCAGCGCCCTCTGCCGTTTTGTCAGTAATTTTCACAAGACACCACCCACATACACGAATTTTCCGTATTTTTGCCCAACGCTTGAAATACCTGCCAATACCCACCATCCGTGAATTACAGCATTGAACTCATTCGCCTGCTGGCCGTTGTTCTCATCACCTTTACCCACACCAGACACAACCTGGAAAGTGGACCCGCCTTTATCTTACTGGAAGAAGTGCCAAAATACGGCACCCTCATCCTGTCTATCATTTCCGGCTACCTTTTCTGGTCGAAATCGCGCCTGCAACCTGGCCTGTTCGAGAAAAAGGTTAAAAGCCTGGTCATTCCTTACCTGCTGGCGAATGGGTTGGTGCTATTGATGGTCACCCTGGTTTACCTGGTGCTGGGATACAACTACCTGAACCGATTGAGTTTTGATTTCAGCTTACTCACCGAAGGCCTGTTCTCACTCAATGGCCCTCCTATCAACCCGCCCACCTATTTTGTACGCGACATCTTCCTGATTTTCGTACTCATGGACGTGGTCTTCAACCGGCGTTGGTGGCTGTTACTCATCTTCCTACCCTACGCAATATTTGGCAAAGTGCTATTGCGTTATGACATTCTGGGGCTCTTTGTGCTTGGCATGGTGCTGGCTTATCGTCAGCTAAAGACAGGCAAGTACACCTACAGTCTGATTTTCGCCGTACTAACCATTGCGGCGTTGATTTGGTTACCCGATTACAGCAAGTACCCTGTAGCCGCCTTTTTGTTTTGTTTCTTACTGACCCTGCCACTGCGCTTTAAAAAGATAGGAGGATTTACCTACCTGCTACACCTTTATCATTCTCCCATCATGGTAATGACATACCCTCTATTGGCCAGGTGGGTGCCAAATACCCTGCTCAACGTGGGGTTGCAAATTTTACTGGCTGTGTCGTTTGCCTGGCTGTTGTACCGATTAAGCGAACGCTGGAAACCTTTGAAAATATTATCTGGAGGTCGTTGATTTATTTGTATCTTGACGGGGATTATTCACCTTAATCTTACCAGTATGAGCGAAGTAAAACAACCTGTCACATTGAAAGTGTTGAAAGGGGCTCCTTATTTGGTCAAAGGGCCCTTCACCCTGATCCACGCTGATGGACGGGAGGAAACAATGGAAAGCGCCCACCTCTGCCGCTGCGGAGCCAGTTCCAACAAGCCTTTTTGCGACGGCACCCACGGAAAAATCGGGTTTGAAAAGTAAAAACGACGTTGTCGGTATCCTGAATTGACAGGACAACATACCCGACACTGCGGCTTTAACGACAAAGGGTCTCTCACGGCTGACCGGAGAGACCCTTTGGTGTTGTATGATTGAGTTGACTAGTCGTTCATAGAGGCCAGGAACTCTTCGTTGGAAGCTGTCTTTTCCAGACGGCTCTTGAGGAACTCCATGGCTTCGAGCGAATTCATATCGGCCAGGTAACGACGCAGGATCCACAGGCGGTCTTGTGACTGTTTGTCGAGCAGTAAATCGTCGCGGCGTGTACTGGAGGCCATGATGTCCACGGCCGGATAGATACGCTTGTTTGACAACTTGCGATCGAGCTGGAGCTCCATGTTACCGGTACCCTTGAATTCTTCGAAAATCACTTCATCCATTTTGGAGCCGGTTTCCGTCAAGGCTGTAGCAATGATGGTCAAAGAACCTCCGTTCTCGATGTTGCGCGCAGCACCGAAGAAACGTTTGGGCTTGTGCAGTGCGTTGGCATCTACCCCACCGGAAAGCACCTTGCCGGAGGCAGGAGAAACGGTGTTGTAGGCCCTGGCCAGACGGGTGATGGAGTCAAGCAGGATGACTACATCGTGACCACATTCCACCATGCGTTTGGCTTTTTCCAAAACAATGCTGGCTATTTTTACGTGACGGTCGGCCGGTTCGTCAAAAGTTGAGGCGATGACCTCGGCGTTGACGCTGCGGGCCATGTCGGTCACTTCTTCAGGACGTTCGTCGATGAGCAGGATGATCATGTAAACCTCGGGGTGGTTGGCGGCTATTGCGTTGGCGATATCCTTCAGCAGGACAGTTTTACCTGTTTTAGGCTGAGCCACTATCAATCCACGTTGTCCCTTGCCGATGGGCGAGAACAAATCAACCACCCGAACAGACGTATTGGCGTAGCGTTTGTTACCGGTCAAGTTGAACTTTTCTTCGGGGAATAGTGGTGTCAGGTGATCGAAAGACAACCTGTCTCTTACGAAAGCCGGCTCACGGCCGTTGATGCGGTCAACTTTGACCAAAGGAAAGTATTTTTCGCCTTCTTTCGGGGGACGGATGGGACCGAGAACCACATCACCTGTGCGCAGACCGAACAGCTTGATTTGTGATTGGCTAACGTAGACATCGTCGGGAGAAGCCAGGTAGTTGTAATCGGAAGAACGGAGAAAACCATAGCCGTCGGGCATGATTTCAAGGCAGCCAGCACCCATCAAGATGCCTTCGAACTCGTAAGAACGTTCTTCTTCGGTGCGGGGCTGTCGGTTTTGCTGTCCTTGTTGTTTCTGAAAGTTGCCTTTGTTGACGGCGTTGAAGTTATTGCCGTTATTGCCACCACCATGAGTTTGAGCATGACCTTGCTGACCTTGTTGCTGACCTTGTTGTTGTCCCATCTTGGGACGGGGAAAGCGCGGTTCACCCTGATTTCCTTCAGGTTTGCCACCGATACCAGCCAGTCGACGGGCTTCAGCCAGTTCAGCTTCAGCCGCTGTGACCAGTGAGGGTACATCACCTGTTTCCTTGGCTACTGGTGTATCAACGCCTGTTTCTTCCGGTGTTTCTTCAGACTCCTCCTGGTTTTCCAATTGCAGGGCTTGTTCATCCACAACCACTTTATGCTCGGCCGATTTGACAGCAGCGTCGGTATCAGCAGCCTTTTTGGGCCGACCTCTACGTTTGGTTTTGGAGGTCTCGGCAACTTTGGCTACTTCCTGGTTTTGAGGAGCATCGACAGCCTGAACCTCAACAGCAACGGGTGCCTCAGGGGTGATGGCTGGTTTCTCCTGATCAGACGCTGCGCCTGCTTCAGGTTGAGTCGGTTGTTGTGATTTGGGGGTGGGCTTGGGAATGCTCCTGGTGGCTCCATGGTTGGCTTTGGGTGCCTTGACAGCCTCAGAAGAGGCATTATTTGCTTCAGGAGTTGATTTCGGTGATTCGGAAATGGGCTTATTCGTGTCAGTTTCCTGCGCTTGTTGAGTCGTGGTGGGTTTTTCAACGCCTTCTTGATTAGCCGTATTGGCTGGCTTCGTTTGAAGCTTGGCGGGTTTTGCCTGTTGGCCTTTTACCTGCTTGGCTTCTTTTTCGTTGGCGGTATACACCTTTACCTCTTTTTCTTTGCGATCGATGCGGCTTCTTTTTCGCCTGTCCTCAGGATTAATGTCTTTCAACTGAGCAGCCTTTTTGCTGGCCGTCTGTTCAGCCTGTATGTCCAATATGCTGTAGACCAAGGTATCCTTGGCCATTGTATCGACCTTGGTAAGTCCAAACTCCTTGGCAATCTCCACGAGTTCTGGCAACGACTTGGAGGTCAGTTGCACAATTGTATAATTTGGCATGTAAGGGGAAAAAATTTGAATGAATGTTTGATTTCAATAGACAGCAGAGCAGCGTCCATCGGAAGAATCCGCCGCAAATATACGGTTTTTTTTCAAAACCAGTGACATGACGTGAAAAAACTCAGGACAAATCAGCGGTAATCCTGAAAACCGTCGCCGTGGTCTCATCTACCTTAAAGCGGTTGTCAATGCGCTCTCCGACCACCCAAACAATGTCCTTGCCAGAACAAAGTAACCACAGTGCCTCCTTCTCCAAGGCGTTCATCTTACGATCAGTGCAGTAATCGCTGATCAACTTACGACCATGCATCCCAAATGGAATAAAGCTGTCGCCCTTTCGCGGATGCCTTAATTCCAGGGGGAACAGCAACTTATCAGCGTTGAGACAGGCTACGGAACGGGATGTTGAGATTTCAAAACCGTTGCCGGCTTTTACCTGCTCACAACGCAGAATCATGGGCTCATCCAAGCTCGATTGTCCCTCTTCCAAAAAGTAGGTTTGGCTGTCTTCGGCAGGGATTTCAGAAATAATGAGTTGATCACGGTCGAAGACAAGGCGATGGGTATGCGATAAAAATACCCGCCCAGGTAAGCCCATCCTGTTTTTAAATACAGCTTCCACGTCGTTACGTCCGAATCCAAACTCAGACAGCAACTCATACAGCAGGCTTTTGGCTGCCAGTTCTTTTTCCAGAGCCGAGAGAGAAATCTTTAAGGGCAGGCTGCTATAACCGTTTTTCCAATCGGGACAAATACGGGCCTTGGCTTCTTCCATGGCTTTTTCGTACAGGATTTCCGTCTCGTTCAAATGATCAATGGTGCGGGAAATCGACTCCCTGACAGAAGGCTGTATACTCTCCAGGAGGGGCAACACATCCAACCTGATTTTATTGCGCCTGTACTCATTCAGCAGATTGGAGCGGTCAGTCACATAGGTCAGGTTTCGTTGCTCGAGGTATTCGAGCACCGCTTCACGGTCACAACAAAGCAAGGGACGAATAATGTGGCCATTCTTAGGTTTAATACCCGTCAGTCCCCTGATACCAGTGCCACGGATAAGATTTAACAAGACAGTCTCCACACTGTCATCTCTGTGATGGGCCACGGCCACGGCGACTGCCCCCTGGTCACGCCTCAATTGTTCAAACCAACGGTAACGCAACTCCCTGGCTGCCATTTCCACGGACACATGTTCCCGTTCCGCGTACTCAGCAGCGTACAAATCGGTTTTATAATAGGGTATGCCAAGGTCCCTGCAAAGTTGGTGGGTAAATGCGGCATCCCTGTCGGATTCGTCTCCGCGAAGGTGGAAATTCACATGTGCACCGATGCAGGTATAATCCAAACGGTTTAGTATATCCATCAGCGCCACCGAGTCGGCTCCACCACTCAGGGCGACCACCACTTTAGCCCCTTCGGGCAATAAGTTTAATGAATCGATGTATTTCTTAACGACGCGGTGCAGCATGGCATACCAGATTTAGCCGTCCTTTCTTTCGGTAAAGATAAAAAAAAACGTACATTTGCGCCAGTATTTTAAAGAATTACACGCATGACAGAGCGGATTCAACAATTATTGTCGGAAGTAGCTGCCTGGACGGCAAATAGCAACGACGAGGTAGAGGTTTTACGCATCAAGTACTTGAGTAAGAAAGGGGAAATCAGCCAACTTTTCAACGATTTCAGAACTGTACCTAACGAACAAAAGCGCCAGGTAGGCCAACTTTTGAACGAACTCAAGGATAAAGCACAGGAAAAACTAACCGACCTCAAAGCCGCGTTTGAATCCCAGCAATCCGGTTTAACCACCGATGATTACACCCGCACGGCCAATCCGATGCCCCTGGGCACCAGGCACCCTCTGTCCATCGTCAAAAATGAAATCATAGACATTTTTGCGCGCCTGGGCTTCACGATAGCCGAAGGTCCTGAAATTGAAGACGACTGGCATGTGTTTGGTTCGCTGAACTTTGCGCCTGAGCACCCTGCCAGGGATATGCAGGATACCTTCTTCATCGAAAAAGAGCCAGATGTATTGCTCAGAACCCACACTTCCTCTGTGCAGACTCGCGTCATGACCGGCAACCAACCGCCCATCCGCATCATCTGTCCAGGTCGCGTATACCGCAACGAAGCCATCTCTTATAGAGCACACTGCTTCTTCCACCAGGTAGAAGCACTTTATGTAGATAAAAACGTATCGTTCGCCGACCTCAAACAAGTCCTGCTGTACTTCGCTCAGGAAATGTTCGGCTCACACACAAAAATTCGCCTGAGGCCCTCCTATTTCCCCTTCACCGAACCGTCTGCCGAAATGGACATCAGTTGCAACATTTGCGGTGGTAAGGGCTGTCCTTTCTGCAAGCATACGGGCTGGGTGGAAATTCTAGGTTGTGGCATGGTCGATCCCAACGTGCTAGACAACTGTGGAATTGACAGTAAGGTGTACAGCGGCTATGCCCTGGGTATGGGTATTGAACGCATCACCAACTTAAAGTACCAGGTAAAAGACCTGCGGTTGTTCTCCGAAAACGACGTTCGCTTCCTCGAGCAGTTCAAAGCAGCTTATTAACCCATGGACAGAAAGACACGCTACGAACACATTCTTGACTGGTTCAACGAACATGTGCCAGTAGCGGAGTCCGAGTTGCATTACGGCAATCCTTTTGAATTGCTGGTGGCCGTGATCCTCTCTGCCCAATGCACAGACAAGCGGGTTAATATGACCACGCCCGGCCTGTTCAAGGTGTACCCCACACCCTTGTCGATGGCAAGTGTCGAGCCGGAAGACCTGTTGCCCCTGATTAAAAGCATCTCCTACCCCAACAATAAAGCCAAATCCCTGGTGGGTATGGCCAGAAAACTGGTGGCCGATTTTAATGGCGTGGTGCCAGACACGATGGAGGCCCTGTTGACCCTGCCAGGCGTGGGGCGCAAAACGGCCAGCGTGGTATTGATTGTGGCTTACAACAAACCGGCCATGCCCGTCGACACCCATGTATTCAGGGTATCCAATCGACTGGGACTGACAGATAACGCCAAAACACCGGAAGAAACCGAACGGGTGCTGTTGGCCAATATCCCTGAACACTTGCTACCCATTGCCCACCATTGGCTCATCCTTCATGGCCGTTATACCTGCCAGGCCAGGAAACCCCTGTGTGACCAATGTGGCCTCAGGCCCTGGTGCAAAACAAAAGGCGCCCTGTAATCATCAAGATCAGGACGCCTTTCGTGTTGTAAAAAGCTGATTTGCTATCATTTGCGCATCGGCAGGAAATAGATTTCACCACCAACATACCCGTTTTTCATCCCCTCACTGGAGAGATACAAGTCACCGTTAGGGCAAAAGGCCATACCTTCCGGTTTGTAGTACACTTCGGCAGGCAGGGGATAAACAGCTTTCAATGCTCCTTGATTGTATACAGCCAGCAAGCGATTGGTTGCTGAAAGAATGTACCAGTCGCCGGTCAAGGGGTGTATGGCCAGGGCTGAGGGATTAAGCTGAATCTGTTTGCCTTGAACGGCGGGGAACGCCAGAGCCAGGGTGTTATTCAAAGCTATTTGCTCGATGTTCAATACTTCAGTAGGAAGTGCTCCCTTTTTCATCCGTTGACTGTAAACAGCACGCTGCCAACCAGAGCCCCCTATTTTGTCTTCCTTGCTGGCGAAGAGGAGTTCCTTACCGGATGGATGCAGGAAGAGGCCTTCCATATTCATACTGGGCAGTGGCACAATGGTCTGTTTCACGGTACCATCATACGCTTTTGTGTCAAATTGGAAAATGGTGCCGTCACTACGTAGCACATAAGCCTTCTGACGAACCACTGCTATATCTTCAAAATCTCCCACATCGGCAAAACGGAACATACCTTTAAGACGCTCCTCCTTGGGATCGAACCGAAAGACCACTCCCAATTCGTCCTGGACACACAGCAAGGTGCCATCCACATCAAGGGCGATACCTGATACCTCTCTGAGCAATTCGGGGAGCTCGTACGTCTTGGCTGGGCGAAGGAAATCATAGAGTGCCGAGGCAAAAAGTGGCAGTTGCATCAAGTCACCCTTGGTCCAGGGTTCATCGACCACCACGTTGCCCAGCTTGAAATACTTGCCCTCGAGGGAAAAATAGACATTTTCTTCCACGCCTTCCTTCATGAGTTCAACCTTGTAGAAGGCCGTGTCTCCCCTGGTCACCTTGGCGTATTCATCTACAGCCCAACCCACATAACTTTCCGACAATTTGCGTTCAATTTTTGGCAACACCTCGGCGGGTACCTGTGTGGCTTCTTCCTTGTAGATGACATCCTTATTGCTATCCATGCCGACCTCATACACGGCACCTTCATACAGAAACTCTATTTCGACATAGCCTTCCTTGACTTCAAACTCCACGATGTCGGCTCCCGGATACTGCTCGTTGATCCGGTTTAAGTAAGCCGCCTTGTCGGTTTGCGCCGAGAGGGTGACGCCGCCAAAAATCAGCCATCCCATCATGGTGGCTACTAGTCTTGCATGATACGCTTTGTGTATTCTCATGAAACGCTTTGATTTTAAAGGTCAATTTGGATAAGGTTGACCAGACAGGCTTTACTGTAAGCCTGCCTGTGAAAAGGGATTAATCAGCAATCAATTTCCGATACCTCACTCGCTTGGGCAGCTCATCGCCCAGGCGGAGACGGCGGTTTTCCTCGTATTCCGTGTAGGAACCTTCAAAGAAAAAAACCTTGCCTTCTCCTTCAAATGCGAGGATGTGGGTACAGATACGATCCAGGAACCAACGGTCGTGACTGATCACCACTGCACAGCCGGCAAAGTGTTCCAGTCCTTCTTCCAAGGCCCTGAGGGTATTCACATCGATGTCATTGGTCGGTTCGTCGAGCAATAAAACGTTGGCTTCAGACTTTAGGTTCAATGCCAGGTGCAGTCGGTTTCTTTCTCCACCTGACAGCACACCAGCCAATTTTTCCTGATCGGCACCGGTGAAGTTGAATTTAGACAAGTAGGCTCTGGCGTTGATTTCGCGTCCTCCCACACGGATGAAATCGGTACCACCGGAAACAATCTGGTACACGGTCTTATTGGGATCAATGGCGGCGTGGCTTTGATCAACATACCCAAGCTTGACGGTTTCACCGACATCGAAGGAGCCTTTGTCCGGTGTTTCCAAGCCCATAATCAATTTGAACAGGGTCGTCTTACCCACCCCGTTAGGGCCTATGATACCCACGATGCCATTGGGAGGCAACGTAAAGGTTAATGCGTCAAAGAGACGTTTATCGCCAAAGGATTTCGCAACATCGGTCGCTTCCAAAACCTTGTTGCCCAATCTGGGGCCATTGGGAATAAACAGTTCCAGGGTGTCTTCCCGCTCTTTCTGATCTTCGTTCAACAACTTGTCGTAAGCGTTCAAACGGGCCCTACCCTTGGCTTGTCTGGCTTTTGGAGCCATACGTATCCATTCCAACTCGCGTTCCAGGGTTTTGCGGCGCTTGCTGACCTGCTTTTCCTCCATCTCCATGCGTTTGGTTTTTTGATCCAACCAAGAGGTGTAGTTGCCTTTCCAGGGGATACCCTCTCCCCTGTCCAGTTCCAGGATCCAGCCAGCCACGTTGTCCAGGAAATACCTGTCGTGGGTCACGGCAATGACCGTACCAGGGTACTGTTGAAGGTGTTGTTCCAACCAATCGATGGACTCAGCATCCAAGTGGTTGGTCGGTTCGTCCAGCAGCAACACATCTGGCTGCTGAAGCAGCAAGCGGCACAAGGCCACCCGACGACGCTCACCGCCGGACAAGGTATTCACAGGCTGATCATCGGGCGGACACCTCAAGGCATCCATGGCCCTTTCCAATTTATTATCCAGATTCCAGGCATCGCTCGCATCAATCATGTCTTGCAATTCTGCCTGTCTGGCAAACAGTTTATCCATCTTGTCGGCGTCCTCGTAGTATTCGGGGAGGCCAAACTTCTCATTAATGGCTTCATATTCGGCAAGGACGTCAACGGTCTGTTGTACACCCTCCATAACCACTTCTTTGACTGTCTTGGTGTCATCCAGCTTGGGGTCTTGTTCCAGATAGCCAACCGTATAACCGGGCGAAAAAACAACTTCACCCTGGTATTGTTTCTCTATGCCGGCTATGATTTTCATCAGGGTAGATTTACCCGAACCGTTCAAACCAATAATGCCAATCTTGGCCCCATAGAAGAAAGAAAGGTAAATATCTTTCAAGACTTGTTTTTGAGGGGGAAACACCTTGCTGACCCCAACCATGGAGAATATAATCTTCTTGTCGTCTGCCATATTTTTTTTAATCGTGATGAATGATACCACCCAGGAATAGGCTATTAAATCCTGCCCAGGTTTATTTTGCAAAGATACGAAAAAGGGACAAGTAGTCGGTTAAGCCAAAAAAACTCAACTTATCACCCTGTTATTCAGAAATATACACTGCAACACACGGGAAATATTCAAAAAAAAGAGTGATTATTTTGCGCTTTTCGCTAGAGTATGTATCTTTGCACTCGCTTTTCAGAAGCGCACATAGGTCAGATTCGCTAGCTCAGCTGGTAGAGCACAACACTTTTAATGTTGGGGTCCTGGGTTCGAGCCCCAGGCGGATCACCGGAACG
>JAAYBL010000282.1 GCA_012718945.1 Bacteroidales bacterium | reverse complement strand
TGCCTGAAGGCACGTACGTTCTCAGAACACAGCCCAAAGACCTTTATCCCGGCACCTACTTTCCATCCGGCTTCCTGTGGGAAAACGCCCAACCATTGACGTTTACCACCGATAGCGCCGTCTCCGTTGAAATTGAACACTTATCTGCCTTACAGGCCCTGTCATCGCAAGACGCCGGTGTTGTCAGTGGCACCTTGCTTGAAGTGGATGCCCCAACAGCGAAAACCAATACCCCTGTTGTGCTTCGTGGTGCTGCCCCTTATACACCTTTTGAGCACGTGCACCTTTATTTGAAACAGGTGGACAACCAGGCACTGATAGCCGTCTCAGCTGTCAACGCTGGCACTTACAGGATGGAACACCTGCCAGCTGGTCAGTACCAGGTATTGGTAGACATGCCGGGCAAACCGATGTTGGAAACAGCCTTGGTGCAACTAACGGAAGCCAACAAGGATATACAACTCAACTTTACAGTTGCCATTGATGGTATTCGCATCGCCTACAATTCGGGCATCAAAAACCTCCACTCAACCGAATTTACTGTTTACCCCAATCCTGCCATTGACTTTGTTCAAGTAGACGCCAGGTGGGAGGGATGTCGCCTGGACGCCTGCGACCTTTCAGGACGATGCTTGTTATCATCCTCGGTCAACAACAACCGCGTAGACGTCGGCAAGTTGGCCCCCGGTTTATACCTGCTTAGGCTCCATACGTCTGAACAAACCTACACCACCCGTTTAATCAAATATTAACCATCACGAACAACCACTATGAAACGAAATCCACTCTATTATGCACTAACACTCCTGCTGGCCACCAGTATAATGACGGCTTGTGAAGAAACCGGCACGACTGATGATCCAGACAATGGCTCCGGCAATTACTGGACGAAAAGCTATGCCTTTCACATGCAGCTGAAGGGCAAGGTGAAGACGCTGATTATTGATACCACCAGTACGCTCAATTTTGACGAGAAAGGAAATCTGTTGACCAAAAGAGATGAATGGGGACAAGGTTACAGTCTGGAAACCTACATCTACAACGCAAACGGTAAGATAGTGGAACACCGCCAGGCAAATGTTTATCCAAACGAAACCTACGGCGATACTATGGCCGTATCTTATGGCAATCATGGCAAATACGTTCCCCTTTCCGGCTACCACATACAAGAAGATGGCTTATACTATAATCTGGATCTTCTGGATGGCGGTGATAATATCACCCGTTACGTTATCAGCGGTGATTCCTTGTTGATGATCAATACCAATACGTACACCTACGAGGGTGAGACAACGACAGAATCAGACACCATCGGACTGGGTTTTGATGGGGGCAAGTATCCAGTCAGACTCCACGGTGGGCTTATGTGGGGACGTTATACCTACGCTGCTGATGGTCGCTTCCTGACGGCAGAATCGGGTCATGGTGGTTTTGGGAACTCTTGGTCAAAGCAGACTTTCAGTGCAGAAGGTCCCTACCAACTACTTGTAAAGGTAGAACAATACTATAACGGTTCCTTAGTCAGCGAATCAACATACACCTACAATGAACATGGCGATCAAACAGGCGTTGTTGAAGGAGCATTCCAAGGCAAATATACCGGTTATGTTTACGACGCCCAAGGTAATTGGACAGAACGCATGTACAGCTACAAGAACGGGCCAGATTGGACGACACCGGAAAAGGAGACACGTCAAATAACCTATTGGGACTAAGAAATAAGAAATAAGAAATAAAGGGGCCTGAAAGCGTTCAGGTTTTAGCCCTGTCTCCCCCAACGTACAAGCAGCTAGGTGGTGGTCTGTAGTACAAGCGGGGGGTGACAGGGCTCCTTTTTTTACGAATACGGGGTGTGGAAAACCTTATCTTGCGGTGTGCCAATTAGCAACCACATCTGAAATCCGATTACTGCTCACTGAAAATGGGCGCTTTCGTGGTTTGGGGCTGAGCATAAAATTGAACAGCACTATCGTTGGAACGCGGGTGTTGTGTCTTTATCAACCTTACTACTTCAGACCCAGCCAGGAGAGCAGGGCCATAGCCATGGGCGGCTGCCGCACTCACTGGTCTGTGGTAGTAGAAAGCAGGATCAAATCCCATGCCAGTGCCCACACATGTGCCTTCTACACGGCCTTCTGGTGATATTTTTGTAGCAACAGCTTGCCAACCCAATAATGCGACGGGGCCATATGCTTTTGGATTTAGCCATCCTTCGCAGATGCCGTGTGCAAAGCAATACGTAAAAATCGCGGTACAGGAACTTTCCAGATAGGAATCAGGCTTGTTGAGCAGTTGATGCCAGAAACCAGAACCACTTTGCAGGGCTGCCAGGGCGGCGGCCTGTTCTTGAAAGAGCTGAAGGATGGCCGGTCTGTCTTTGTGGGTTGACGGTAACACATCAAGCACGTCGCTGAGGGTTAAGAACGCCCAACCATTGGCACGGCCCCAGAAATAGGCAGGGTGGGGGTCCATATCCTGTACCCAGCCATGCCTGAACAGGCCTTTTTCAGCCACATACATATTGTCCTTGAACAAAAGAATTTGTTGGGCGGCTTCATCGGCATATCGGCTGTCGCCTTTGTACCTGGAGTATTCCACCAATGCGGGCAGACTCATATACATATCATCCAGCCACACGGTGTTTTTAAAGGGGCGGTTTCTGGCAAATTGACCATTGGGCAGGCGGAATTCCTTGTTCAGGATAAAATCCATGTAGTTGTTAATCAGTTTGTCGTATTGATTCTTTCTATCCTTGGACAAGGCCGTACGCATCATGGCAGCACAAACAGCACCGGCATCATCCAACGCATGTGGTCGCAGGATTTGCTGCAACTGGGGGTCCACATCGACCGCTCCTTTGCTGATCAGTGCGTCAAAAGCCGGGGCTATGGAAGCCAAAAAGTCCATACGCTCCAATACGTAATTTGAATAGGCAGCGTCGCCTGTCGTGGTGGCGGCCTTCAACATGGCTGAATACGTCACGCCCCATTCGTAGGATGCCAGCCTGAAGTCGCCTCTGACCAACTGGGTATTGGCGTTGATGGCTTTCACATCACTTACCGGTTGATTCGTTCCACGGTCTTCCAATTTGGTCGGCGTGGTGGCAGCCAGGTAAGCCAACACCCTGTCCATGGTCGCCTTGACATCGGTGACAGAGGGCACACCATAGGGTGTGGTGTAATCGGGCGTCAACAAGTGCAAGGGGGTGGACGAATCATTACCCACTGGTGCTTTTTGAGCCCAAAGTGACGTTGTCGGGACCTGAACGGTCACCAGTAGCGCCAGCATCAGTCCGACAGTTCGACCATGGCTGTTTTTACGGATGGTTGTAGTTGGTTTGTTCATAGAAGCATGATTAGAATACAAATTCATGCAAAAATAGGGGAATTCGTCTCTTTTCCTTGTACCTTGCGAAAAAATTACTAGCCAACATGGACATCGAACAAGCCAGGGCTTTTTGCCTTTCCGTTAAAGGTGCGACAGAAGAAACCCCTTTTGACGACGTTACGCTGGTATACAAGGTCATGGGCAAAATGTTTGCACTGTTGCCCCTGGACGCCGAGCGACCTATGATTGCCGTCAAGTGTGATCCGGAACAAGTGATCGAATTGAGGGATCATTATGCAGCCGTGGAACCGGCCAGGCATTTCAACAAGACGTATTGGAACCAAATCATCCTGGAAAGCGATATGCCAGATGCTCAAATCTGTCATTGGATACGGCATTCTGTGGACGAAGTCATAAAAAAAATGCCCGCCATTAAACGACGGGCATATGCTGAGATGAAAGGGTAAAAACTAATCAGGATAGTTTTGTATCCGGTTTTTGGTTTGTTCCTGATTGCTTGTCGTTGTTGATCAAGAAACGTTTGATTTTCATCGTGGCTGTCTTCTCAAAGGGTTCCTGCCTTAGCTCAACATCGTTTAATTGTGAGTGACGACTTACCAACTGGTTCACCTTAACCTTGAGTTCCTTCAGATAGGCGTCCATGCGTTGCTTGA
>JAAYBL010000281.1 GCA_012718945.1 Bacteroidales bacterium | reverse complement strand
GACCAAAGTTCCCTCATCCAACAACTGGTTAATGAAGGTAGCCTTGTTGCCGGCCTGCTGAATGGCAAACGTGAAACCTATGTTATTACGCTGGTGAAACGGCCGTTTGGACAAAAGGGCCAGGCCCTGGTTATTGCCGGCAGCGACAAGCGCGGTACGATTTATGGTATTTACGAATTATCGAAACAAATAGGGGTATCACCTTGGTATTTCTGGGCCGATGTACCTGTGAAACAAGCCGCCTCTCTCTATGTAAAAAAAGGTCTGTACACGGATGGTGAACCGGCTGTCCGGTACAGGGGTATTTTTCTCAACGATGAAGCCCCCTGTCTGACCAATTGGGTGAAGGCTACTTTTGGCAATTACAATCATGCGTTCTACGAAACCGTCTTCGAATTGTTGCTCCGCTTGAAGGGTAATTTTCTGTGGCCGGCCATGTGGAATAACGCCTTTTACGACGACGATCCCCTCAATGGGCCCTTGGCCGATGAAATGGGCATCATCATGAGTACATCTCATCACGAACCTTGTGCGAGGGCACAAAAAGAGTGGCACCGTTACGGATCGGGCCCATGGAACTATACCACCAACGCTGCCGCACTCGACAGTTTCTGGGCAGATGGCATCAAACGTATGATGCATACGGAAGATGTGGTGACCGTTGGTATGCGTGGTGACGGTGATGAACCCATGGAAAGAGGTACCAACATTGCTTTGTTGGAAAATATCGTGGCCAGGCAACGGGCCATTATCGCAAAACAGACGGGTAGGGGCGAGGATGCCTTGCCTCAGGTCTGGGCACTCTACAAAGAGGTGCAGGAGTATTACGATCAAGGGATGACGGTGCCCGATGACGTGACCCTGCTTTATGCCGATGACAACTGGGGTAGCATCCGCCGCCTTCCCGCTCTGAACGCTCAACCCCGCAAGGGTGGTTATGGGGTGTATTACCATTTTGATTATGTGGGTGGTCCCCGCAATAGTAAATGGATGAATGTCACACAGATACAACGCGTCTGGGAACAAATGAACCTGGCATGGGAACGGGGCGTCGACCGCATTTGGATTGTCAATGTCGGCGATCTCAAACCCATGGAGTACCCCATCACTTTCTGGCTGGATATGGCCTGGAACCCTGAACGGTTCAATCCGGACAACCTTTATGAACACACGGTCAACTTCTGCCAACAACAATTCGGCGAAGCAGAAGCGGCTGAAGCTGCCCGCTTGCTCAACCAATACAGTAAATTCAATGCCAGGGTCACCCCCGAGCAACTCAACGACAGAACCTACAGCCTTAATCACTACAACGAATTCGAACGCGTGGTCAAGGATTACAAGGCACTCGATGTGGCCGCAGATGCCCAGTTCGAACGCTTGGAACCAGCTTACAGAGATGCCTATGATCAATTAGTCCGCTTCCCCATCAAGGCTTGCTCCAACCTCTACGACATGTATTATGCCGTGGCTATGAATAAGAAACTGGCGGCCATCAAAGATAAAACAGCCAATGCATGGGCTGACAAAGCCAAAGCGTGCTTTGAACGTGATGCCCAACTGGCCGATTATTACCACAAAACCATGTCCAATGGCAAGTGGAACCATATGATGTCGCAGGTACACATTGGTTACACCAGTTGGAACGACCCCAGACGCAACATTATGCCAACTGTCACTTATGTTGAGTAAACCCACCGCCCGACCATGAAAACACCACACCATACCATACACATACTGACCAACCTCTTAGTGATGCTACTGCCCTTGCAAGTGCTTGTGGCACAGCTCAACGGCTATGTATTTAAGGAGTCGGCAGACAGTGTTGTTTCCATGGAAGCCGAGCACTTTTACCAGGCCACACCAGTCAAGGGTACAACCTGGCAGGTTATTCCCCACTCAGGGAAGACCCTGTCGGCGCTCACGCTCCTACCAACCACGATTGATCCCAAAGGGGCCAGCCTGGAATACCGTATGCAACTCAATACCCAGGTTAATCAGGTCAAGGTGCATGTCTACCTGACACCCACCCTTAACTTTGATGGTCACGAAGGCATGCTGTTTACACTGGCTTTCGACGGTCAAAAGCCGGTTCACGTCAACATGAACGGTGGTGTCAGTGAAGGACGGATTTCTCAATGGCAAAAAAACCGCATCAATGAGATGGTTGTTTCGCTGACCGTTCCAGCAACCAAGGATAACAAACACCGTTTGGTATTGGCTCCCCTTTCGCCAGCCATTGTGATTCAAAAAATCGTGGTGGATTGTGGTGGATTAAAGCCTTCCTATCTAGGTCCTACTGAGAGCGTGTATTCCAACTAATAAAATGAATCAAATACTATAGAAACCCTTATATGAAGCGTACAAACAAAACGAATTTTGGTGTGAAACACCTACCCCTTATCATGCTGTTGATAAGTATCGTCTTGACTACAGCAGGTTGTAGGGATTTACTCGAAGATCAAACGCCTGGTTGGCTTGGATCAAGCATCTACGACAATTTGAACGAAGATGGCAATTACAACAACATGGCTCGGTTGATAGAGGATCTGAACTACAAGGACATTCTGTCAAAGACGGGAAGCAAAACATTGATCGTGGCCGATGATGAGGCTTTTGATCGTTTTTATTCCAGTAATCCATGGGGGGTAAGCCGGTACAGTGACTTGTCGGACGCACAGAAAAAACAATTGCTGTTCGGTTCAATGATCAACAATTCTTATCAGTTGAACTCCCTTTCAAGCTCGGCTGGTCCCATCCTGGGTAATTGCATGAGGCGCTTGACGGCGCTGACAGTCTATGATTCAGTGCCTGTCATTACCCCTGATGACATGCCCAACAATCCATTCTGGGCTCCCTACAAGAAGGCTGGGAAAAGCCTGGTATGTATGATGGATGCCACGCAAGTGCCTATGATCCATTTTATTGAGAAACAACTGCAGACTCAGAAAATTACCAGCGATGATTATAATTTCTTGATGAATTATACGACGCAGCATCGTCCAGGTGATGCCAGCATCAATGGTTTGCCCGTTGTGGGAGCCAATATCAAATGTTCCAACGGTTTTGTACACGAAGTGTCCGAGGTGATGCTGCCTTTGCAAAACATGGCAGAATTGCTGCGCACGAAGCCTAATACCACACAATTCAGCGATTTTCTCGAGCGTTTTTCAGCCCCTTTCTATGGTGGAATAAACGCTACCCGGGAATACAACAGGCTTAATGGGACGTCTGTGGATTCTGTTTTTCAAAAGCGCTATTTCTCCAAGCGTTCGCAAGGAGGGCTCTTGTTGCAGACCACACCCGAGGGAAAAACCTTTGACGGCTTGCTTAAGTTTGATCCGGGGTGGAATACCTACTACCCCAGCACGTCAGCATCCACAGCGGGAGCCGATGCCATGCAACAAGATATGGCCGTGATGTTGGTGCCTTCGGATGATGCGTTTGAACGTTTCTGGGAGTCGGGTAGTGGTTTGATTCTCAAGGACTATTTTTCAAAAGGTGGTACAGTCGCTAATTGGAAAGACTCCATTCCCAATTATGTTATCGCTGATCTGATCAACAACAACATGCTCAACCTGTTTCAAAGCTCGGTGCCCAGTAAATTCAACCTGGTGCTCAACGATGCTTCCAATCCGATGGGCATAACCGTAGAAGATATTGATAGCGTTTATTTTGGTTGTAATGGTGCTATCTATCTGACAAACAAAGTATTCAGTCCAACAAGCTTTATCTCCGTATTGTATCCGGCCGCTGTTGATGAACGCATGAAAATTGTCAAATGGGCAGCTGACGACCAAGTCATTCAATACAAAGCTTACTTGAATTCCATGGAATCAAGGTACAGCTTCTTCCTTCCGACCAACGATGCCTTGAAGAACTACATTGATCCTGTTTCCTATGGACGTGTAGGTGCTTCATCCAACCTTACCTATCTGTACCGCTTCTTCTATGACTACACCGCAGGATCGGTGGGTGCTTCGGTCTGGACATACGACCTGACAACCAATCAACTGGTGGATTCTGTTCGTTTGGTGCAGAATACCGATGAAATCCGCAACCGCCTGAAAGACATCCTCGATTCGCATACGGTGGTCGGTGATGTTGAAGATGGAAATACGTTCTACCGTACCAAAGGCGGTACGACGCTCAAAGTAACCAACCCCTCCATGGGTGCCAATGGTATGAAAGTTTGGGGTAGTGCCCAAACGGATAAAAACGCTGGCATACCCATCTTCAAGGTATACGACCAATTGGCCGTTGGTGGTAATGGTAAAACCTACATCCTCGAAGAGGCTCCCATCATGACGACAGGAAAATCCGTGTACGACATACTGAAGCAGGATTCCCTTCAATTTAAGGAGTTCATTGATCTGTTGGAAATATCTGACCTTCTGGTAGATAAAATGAACAAGGGTGAATCCAACGAACGTGCCATCGGTAATAGTTTCAATATTGGCTTCCTGAGTAATTTCCATTATACCCTTTACGTGCCCACCAATGCTGCCATACAAGCCGAATACGCCAAGGGCTTGCCCAAGGCTGACGACGTGAGAGCATTGATTGATGCCGGACAAACGGAAGAAGCGGCTCAAAAGCAAGCGTTGATCCAACAATTCTTGAAATACCACTTCCAGGATAATTCCCTATTTGTGGATAACAACCAAGGAGACAAGGCTATCAATGGACGTTTTGAAACCTCATTACTCTATGATGGTGGATTCAAGACAGTGGATGTGTTGGCTACCAACTATGAAATGACTGTAAAGGATGCAACCGGCGTCGTTCATCAGGTAACTGATTTGAATAATCAGATAGCCAGAGAGTATGTATTCAATACCTCCGATGTCTCCAATCCTTTAAACAGCAGCGAAATTTATTCAACCGCCAACGTTGTCGTACACCAGATTAGTGGTGCATTGCGCTACCATTCAAATCAATACAAGTAGGACCACAAGGATTATTACACCGATTATTAAGCGTCAAACAGTGACAAGATGAGAAATACAGTCCGCATAGTTTTATTGGCGATGTCTATACTATCCATGACAAGCGGTCTGCAAGCGCAGACGGCCGGAAGCATGATCAGTGGTACCGTGTATGACAGGCAGGGTCCTTTGGCAGGCGCCAACGTGGTTGAAATAGATGAAGCCAACCGTAACATCGCCCACACGGTGACAGATGTGAACGGAAACTTCTCCTTCCGCCTGGTCAATCCAAAGAATAGACTGAAGATAACGTTTGTTGGTTCCAAGACACAGATCATACCGATCAAATCAACCACGTTCAAAATTCGGATGGAAGACGCCACATCACTTCGTGAAGTCGTCGTAACCAAAAAAACCACGGCTGGTGGTAGTGGCTTGGCCATTCCTGAACGAGAATTGTCTGGTGCCACGCAACGTATCAATGCTGCTGAGTTCCAAGGACTTGGTATCACCACCATCGATGAAGCCTTACAGGGTCGTATCGCCGGTCTGGATATTGTGTACAACTCAGGTAACCTGGGGTCGGGCACCAGCATGCGTATGAGGGGTGCCGCCTCCATTAACGGTTCTTCGGAACCCTTGATTGTGGTCGATGGCAATATCTGGGAAACCGATCAATCGGAGAACTTTGACTTCAACAGCGCCAACGACGAGAAGTTTGCTCAGTTGTTGAACGTGAATCCCGAGGATATTGAAGAAATCAATGTATTAAAGGATGCAGCCTCTACGGCCATTTGGGGTTCTCAAGGCGCCAATGGTGTTATTGAAATCACCACCAAGCGCGGAGCCAGGGGCAACACCAGGGTAACCTATTCATACCGTTTGTCGGGCACCTATCAACCGAAAGGCATGAAAATGCTGGATGGCGACCAATACACCATGATGTTGAAGGAAGCCTATTTCAATCCCAACTTGAGCGATGCCGCTTCCAATATTGTGGAGTTGAACTATACGCCCACCTTCTCCGAATACCAAATGTTCAACAACAACACCGATTGGGTGTCTGCCGTTTCTCAGGTTGGCTTACGTCAAAACCATAACGTCTCCATCTCTGGTGGTGGTGAAAAGGCCAACTTCTGGATCTCCGGTGGTTATGACAACGAAACTGGTTCTGTCATTGGACAAAACCTGCAACGTTTCACCACCCGTGTATCCTTGGACTACTTCGTTTCCGACCGTATCAAGATTGTCACCAACTTCAACTTGACGTATACCGACAACCACAAAAACCATAATGCTGCTTCGCTTTTGTCGCTGGCCTACAAGAAAATGCCCAACTTGGCCATTTATGAAGAAGACGTGTTTGGACGTTCCACCGGCGAATACTATCAGGTGTTGCCCACGGCCTCCAATGAATTGAGGGATCAAAAAGAGTTGATGAACCCCGTTGCCTTGGCTTACGAAGCGGAAAATATCGAATCGACCATCAACATGGCTCCCGAGTTCCAGATACGGTATAAGTTGCTGGGTCTTGAGAATAACAGCACTCAATTGAACTATGAAGGCAAGGTGGTCTTTACCATATTCAACAGTAATTCGTCATCCTACTTGCCATCAAGTCTGATTACGACGGGTTGGTCATCAAACAACAATAACACAGCCAACGCAGCCTCTCAAAAGAATCAAGCTGTCACCACCACACATACCCTGACATTCGTGCCTCAATTTGAAAACAGGGATCATGCATTCATGATGTTGTTGAGGGGACAAATGACGTCGGGTACTTCAAACAACCAGAACAATGCCGCTTACGGTCTACCCAACATCTTTACAGTATCGGTGCCCGGTACCATCAGCGGTTTTTCTACCGGCGTCAATGAGTGGGGTAGTATGTACTACACAGGTCAAGTGCACTATGCCTACAAAGGCAAGTACATCTTTGATATGACAACCCGTCTGGACGCAACCACCAAATTCGGCCCTGCCAGGCGTTGGGGTGTCTTCCCCGCTTTGTCTCTCCGTTGGAACATTTCAGATGAGCCCTTCATGAAAGACCTTTCCTGGTTGAGCATGCTTTCTGTCAGACCATCATGGGGTTTGGTCGGTAATCAACCCAATAGGGAATACCTGTTCTACAGCCGCTATGTTGCTGGTCCATCATACAACGGTCAAGGCTCCATTTATCCCAACAACATTCGGTTGAAAAACCTCAAGTGGGAAGATGTGGAACAATGGAACATTGGTTTCGACTATGGTCTGTTTGACGGCAAACTATATGGAGACGCCAACCTCTATTACAAAGTGACCACCGACCTGTTGATGCAAAATCGTGGCATACCCTCTTCTGCCGGCTATTCTTCCTTGGCCTATCAGAACACGGGCAGCATGGAAAACAAGGGTTGGGAGTTGAATCTGCAAACCAACAAGCTGCTCACATTTGGCAAGTTGGGTATTGATATGAACGTCACGTTTGCCAACAACCGCAATACCATCAAGGAGATGGAACCGACGATTCTGAGAAGTTTGAACGGTGAATTCAACCGCAATAACGGCTCGTACCTTACCCGTGTCCAATTAAACAATGCGCTGGGCTCTATCTATGGATTCAAGTATGAAGGGGCCTACCAGTACAGTGATTATTCAGCGGTTGAAGTGCCTGGCGTTTCCGGTCCCAACGCTCCTGTCGTGAAAAATGCAGATGGTGACGTGGTTTTCAACAATGACGGTACGCCAAAACCCATGTATTTCTGTTATGGAACGACGGCTGCCTACGAGTTTAAAGGGGGAGATGCCAACTACAAAGACATAAACAACGATGGCAACATCAATGAATTGGATATCGTTTACCTGGGCAGCTCGTTACCTAAGATCACTGGTGGTTTTGGCTTGAGGTTGCGTTATGGCAACTTGACCATGAACAACCAGTTCAACTTCAGGGTAGGCAACAAGGTCGTCAACCTTGCCCGTATGAATGCGGAAAACATGTATACCAACAACAACCAGTGTATGTCAGTAAGCTGGCGTTGGCGTGTTGAAGGCGACAAGACATCCATACCCAGGGCTCTGCGCAACTACGGTTACAACTGGTTGGGAAGCGACCGCTTTGTGGAAGATGGTTCATTCTTACGCTTGAACTACACCAATTTCACCTACAATGTGGATGCTGATTTTGTCAAACGTTTTGGTCTGAGGAGCATGACGCTCAACCTGAGTCTCAACAACCTCTTCATTCTCACGAAATACACTGGAACCGATCCGGAAGTTGGTTATGGTTCCTATGGCATCGCGCAGGATAACGCGCAGACACCCCGATCCAAATCGTTTACAGCAGGTATAACCGCATCATTCTGATGCCATAAAACAGTCTACAATGAAGCCAGTAATTAAACATACCGCCTTATCTGTCTGCCTCGCCTTGACGTTGGGTTCATGCAATGATTTTTTTGAAATCCTGCCCCTGAATGAAATCGTCCTTGAGAATTATTACACCGAAGAAGGCGACATAACCAGTGTCATCAATGCTTGTTATGCCGGTTTGGAGAGTGAAGACTGCCTTTTGCGCATGGCCGCATGGGGTGAGTTCAGATCTGACAACATTTCCGTGGGAGCCGGTGCACCCGAAGATGAGACCCAACTCCTCAAGGAAAACATCTTGCCGACCAGCAAATTCACGGATTGGTCCTCGTTTTACACGGTCATCAATCGATGCAATACCGTCATCTATTATGCCCCGGTGGTGCAACAGAAGGACCCCAACTATACGTATTCAGAGATGAAGGCCAACATTGCCGAGGTAAAGGCGCTGAGGGCGTTGTGTTATTTCTACCTGATTCGCACGTTCAAGGATGTGCCTTTCCTGTTGGAACCATCCCTTGATGATGACCAGGAATACTTTGTTGGCGTTACACCGTTTGAAACCATCCTGGACACGTTGATTCTCGATTTGGAGAACGTGAAGGACGATGCCATCAAGCGCTACGCCACCCCATCGGACAATACCTCCAAAATTACCCGCTACAGCATCTATGCCCTGTTGGCCGATATGTATTTGTGGAAAGGTGATTATCAGCAATGCGTTGAGTACTGCCAGACTATCATGGACTATAAGTATGAATTGTATGAGGAAGAGTTCGACTTAAGAGGCAACAATACCAATATCAAGCTGTACAAAGGCTATCCGCTGATTTCAGAAAACATGGGTGGCAGCTATGCCTACTCCGGTGAAGCCTACACAGCCATTTTTGGTGAAAAGAACTCCTTTGAGAGTATTTTTGAATTGCACTTTGAACGGAATCAACCCGTATCCAATACCTTGGTATCCCGCTATTATGGTTCCAGTTCTTCAACGTCAGGCTACGTGAGTGCTACTCCCTTCCTAGTGGAAAGTGTCGCAACGGGGGCCAACAAGATCTTTAGAAATACGGACTGCCGCTACATCGAATCCATTCGTACACAGACTTCCAGTGGCATGTATCCCATTTTGAAGTATGTTGCCTCATCAATCAGCTTCGCCACCCCAACAGCCTCGATGACAACAACGCCTGGCATCTCCTACAGTACGAGCTCTACCAACTATTCCAACTGGATAGTCTATCGTTTGAGCGACATCATGTTGATGAAAGCGGAAGCCTTGCTGCAATTGAGTAAGATCGATACGACCAGTTCAAGGAACAGCAATCTGCGCACGTCTTTCAATTTGGTTCAGGCCGTCTTCAATCGCGCCAATAACCTGACCGACATCAGTGCTGACACATTGAAATATGCGACGTACGCTACATCCATATTGGCACTTGAGGACCTGGTGCTGGCAGAGCGTCAGCGTGAACTGCTTTTTGAGGGCAAACGCTGGTTTGACTTGATGCGCATGGCCAGGCAGAGGGGTAACAATACGGATTTGATAGCCAACGTCATCAAGAAACAAAAAGCCAATACCATGGCCATACAAACCAAACTGGCTGATGTAAATCGCTTATACTTTCCCTACAGCGAGACTGAGTTGAAAAAGAATCCCTTGATGACTCAAAACCCCGCTTACTTGACCGACCAATCGACTTCCTTGACTGACTAAACGAATCAACGAATTATGAAGCTATTAAACATTAAGAACCAACGGAAGGCCCTGCTACCCTTGTTGCTTGTAAGCCTGTTCGCATGGGTGGGATGTACGGACGATAGGATCTCTGACAGTTACTACACCTTTACCGGAGAAACGGTTGCATCCTATTTGAAAGCCAACGAAGATTATAGCCGGTTTGTGTATGTATTGGAAAGAGCCAATCTGCTGGACCTGCTTTCCACGTACGGCGAATTCACCTGCTTTGCTCCGACCAATGCTGCCATTGATAGTTTTCTGCTTACCCGCTCGCTGGGATCAGTCGAAGAGTTGTCAAAGGCCGATTGTGACACCCTGGCCAAAAACCACTTGATCCGTTCACTTTGCTTTACGACCGATCTTGAAGATGGGCCCATTTCAAGCACCAATGATATGGGGCGTTATTTGGACTTTACCACAAAGACCGTCACCAAAAACGGGCAATTGACGTTGGGCTATTTCATCAATAAGACGGCCGAAATGGTTATCAGAGACGATACAGTGGTCAACGGCGTTGTCCATACATTGGATCGCGTCATTCAGCCCAGCAACCTTTTCTTGCCACAATTGATGGCAGAAGACACCACCATCTCCATTTTTGTGGAGCTGATGCGTCGAACCGGCATTGATAAGAAACTGGAGGCGTGGATTGATGAAACGTATACCATCGGTGCCGGCTCCGCCGAGTGGGCTACTGATAACTCAGACCCCCTTAAGTGGAAAGATGGACCACGAAACGCCATCTATCCTGCCAAGCGCTTTTTCGGTTTCACTGCCTTTGTTGAAAAAGACGTGGTCTATGAACGCTACTTTGGCAAAAAAGGCATCACCGCCGACGAAGTCATTGAACGCATCAATAGCGGGTCGTTTGTATACGACCCTCATAATCCAACGTACACCTATACCTATGGCACGGATGATGCTTCACTAAAAGATAGCACCAACGTCGTGTATCGGTTTGTGGCCTACCACATATTGGATAGAAAAGCCGGATACAACCACTGGAATGTCTCCGCCGCCATTCGTGAAGACCAGGCTGTATACGAACTGTTGGATCCTCAGGATTTTTACGAAACCATGTGTCCATATACCATGATGAAGTTTCAAACGACCCAACATGGCATGCTGTACATCAACCGTCGCCGTATAAACGAAGGTGCCTTGGCTGTGCGCGATGCTGCAGATCCTTATGCTGCTGCCATAGAAGGTGTCCGGGTGTTTACGTCGTCCGAAGCGGGCAATGTGGAGCAGGAAGCACGCAACGGTTTTTACCACTACGTGGACAAGTTGCTGGTGTATGATGAAACCACCGTAAACAATGTTTTGAAGACACGCTTCAGGATGGATGCAACCACCTTGTCGCCCGATTTCCAAAACAACCAGGGACGACACAGGACCTCTGATGTTGCCGAACGTGGAGAGGGCCGTCAATTGGTCACCCGATACAAACCTGGTTTTGTCAAGAACTTCTTCTTTACTGACCAAACCTTGATTGGCGTGCGCAATGACCCCGATTGGTCTCCCAGCTATCAGCGCGACGGGCTTGATTTCCTCGGTCAGTATGATTTTACCGTCAAGTTGCCCCCAGTGCCACAAGGTACCTATGAAGTGCGGATAGGTATCAATGCCGCCAATGACAGGGGTATCGTGCAAATCTATTTTGATGGAAAAGGCTGCGGCATTCCCATTGATATGCGTATTTACAAGTCTGACCCCAGAATTGGTTCTGTTGACGATACCGAAGATGAAGAAGCCAACCGCAGAAACGACAAAGACTTGAAAAACAGAGGCTACCTGAAAGGCCCCGATTCCTGGAAATGCGGGACAGTGAACGATGCAAACCAAGTGACACATCGTCAAAGTACCAATTCCATGCGTATTGTGTTGGCCACCGAGTCTTTGCAAGAGGGGAAAGCCCATTACCTGCGTTTCAAATCGGTGATGGACAATCCTATGGGACTTTTCCCCTTCGACTATCTGGAGTTGTGCCCCAAGGATGTCTATGCTAATCCAGAAGGCGAGGATACTCACTAACAACCCAACTAATCACATTCAAAATGCATCATCATATGTTTGGAGTATTCAAGAAAACCCTGATTGCGTGTGGCTTGCTGTCCATGACCTACGCATGCACCAATGACAGTTGGGAAAGCCATTATTTGGACGATCCGGCCATTACCACTCAACAGGTATTGTGGGACAAACTACTCGAACAAGACCAGCTCAGCGATTTCAGAGACATACTGGATAGTGTCAAAGTGATGAGCGGCCGGAAAATAACCAATGTTTCGTATGCCGACTTGTTACGACTGCAATATTTCACTGTTTTTGCTCCTGTCAACGGTACGTTTAACAAAGATTCCCTGTTGGCACTCTGTGCGACTGTCGAAGGTAATCAACTTGTTGAGAGACAATTTGTAATGACACATTTATCACGAAGGCCGTTTTCCCTGAGTGCGGGAGCAAATCCCGCCATGGCTTTCATGTTTAACGGAAAGCACTTGCCCCTGGAAAACAGTGCGCTTGCCGGTGTTCCTTTCATTGTATCTCAATCAAATGTTGTGGCCAGAAATGGTATCATTCACAACTTGACGTCAGCCATTCCCTATCGAATGAATGTATACGAATATATCAAGTATTTCCCCGAGTTTGAGCGCATGGGGGAATTCCTCACCTCGTTCGAAAAAGACTCGCTTGATGAAAGAGCCAGTGTACCTGCCGGCTTAGGTCAAGATGGAATGCTTGAGTACGTAGACTCTGTCATGATTGAAAAGAATGAGTTGCTCCGCTACTTCGGCTTAATCAATGCTGAGGATAGCGCCTACCGCATGTTGGCACCAAGCAAGGCCGCCTGGAATACAGCCTACAACACGGTTTCCAGCTACTTCAATTATGGCAGCATTCTAGGAGCTGATTCCTTGAAAAGGCATTGGACCAACTATGCACTGATGCGTGACCTCTTCTTTAATTGGAACGAACAAGAGTCTCCTGAGGATTCGCTGGTTACAACACAGTATGTGTATAACAAACGCAATCCTTCGCTCCACGTTTATCACAAACCCTTCGAACCTGGTGGTATTTTACATAACGCGACACCGCTTACAGCCAGTAACGGGGTGATCTATCAAACGGATACCTGGCCATTTAATATTGAGCAAGTATTCTTTACCCCCATCCTGGTAGAAGCCGAAAACAAACGTGTTTACAAGGGCCACAACCTGACTACCTGTGCCTATGTGTACCGTCAAAAAATTACTGACAGCATTTCCGGCAATGGCTATATGTATGTATCCGAACTTAAACCAACGGTACAACCCGATGTCACGTTCTACATTCCGAATACCTTATCGGGTAAATACGATGTGTTTGTGGTGATGTTGCCTGTAAACATTTTCTCCCCACAGGAAAAGAACACGTATCCCAACAAATTGGCCGCCAGTCTGACCTATGTTCAAGCCAATGGACAGTCCAAAACGCTGGATTGCACGGATGAAGAAACCAACTTGCCGTATTTCGTCAACGATCCATACCGGGTAGATACCCTAAAATTGGCCACCGTGACTTTCCCTACCTGCAATTACGCGCAAACCAATGTCACTGTCTCGCTTAAAATTAAGAGCGCCAAACGTACGCAAGATGTGCGGTTTTTACACAAAATGGGCATCGATTGCATATACCTGAAACCCAGACAAGATTAACTCTGATGACAATGAAAAATAGAAAGACGAATCATCTTGGTATGAAAGTAGTGAGTAGCATACTCTTGTCAATGGTGGCGGTCATGGCGTGGTCGCAGACGCCCGACGTTGCCGTGACTTCGGGCTCCGTGACCCAGGCGCCAGCCATGAGGCAGGTGGCCGGGCGGGTCATTGATGCAGCCACCGGTCAACCCTTGGCTGGTATACGCATTCAAGCCTATGGTAAGTCACAATATGCCGCTATGACTGGTGAAACAGGCACTTTTACCATCCAGGTGCCTCAGTATGTTACGACTTTAACGGCAGAAGCCGATGGCTATGCCTTGGTTTTGTCACCCATAGATAGCAAAACCAATCAAACAGACATCCTGCTCTATTCGGACGTATTTCAGCCATTTTATACGCCGACATTGACGGCTTTGAATGAAAAGGAAGCAAAGGTGAACAATCATAATGCCGATCTAAGTGTTGACCGGCAGATTCAAACCGGTCTGGGTGGACAACTGCGTAGTATCAACCGTTCCGGACAACTCGGTATGGGTGCCATGTACCTCATGAATGGAATTAACTCATTGATGGCCAATGCGCAACCTTTGGTCGTGGTTGATGGGGTCATACTTGACATGCAATACAATAGGGTCAGTATTCACGATGGTTTCTACAACAACCTGCTTGCCAACATCGATGTCGGTGATATTGAAAGTGTCAAATTGCTGAAAAATGGTGTTGCCTTGTATGGTGCCAAGGGTGCCAACGGTGTGCTGCTGATTGAAACCAAGCGTAGCCGGAGCATGGCTACCAAGATTGATGTTGATATTACCGGCAGCTTTGAGCAAATACCCCAGTTGCCTTCCGTGATGGACGCAACCGATTTTCGCTATTACGTATCTGAATTGCTGGGTACCTCTGGTAGCAAGTTGACTGAATTCAAGTTCTTAAAACCAGATCCTTCCTATTATTATTATAACAAGTACAACAACAACACCGATTGGAGCAAGGAAGTGTATAGGGACGCCTTCTCACAGCTGTATGGTGTGAAGGTGCAAGGCGGCGATGAAGTGGCCAGCTATAACCTGTCTGTGGGTTACGGTACGGCCAACAGTACGCTGCAATACTTCAATATGAACCGCTTTAATTTGAGGCTTAATACCGACATCAACCTGTCCAGAAAACTTGATGTGCGCTTTGATGCCTCATACAGTGATGTAAATCGGGTGTTGAGAGACGATGGTGCTCCCGATGATATTGAAAACACCACCGTGACTTCCGTTGGTTTGCTGGGTCTTATCAAAGCCCCATTCCTAAACCCCTACGAATATGACATCAACGGGAACCTCTCTGGTTATTACGCCGATTCAGACGATTACCTGGACGAAGTCATCGGGTCTGATGTTTCGTTGGCCAACCCTACGGCTCTGTTGTACTACGGAGAGGGCAAAAACAAAAACATGTTTGGCAACCGCATGATCAATCTGGCCATAACTCCCATCTATAAGGTCAATAAACACCTGACACTTAGGGAACATTTCAGCTATTCGTTGATTAATACCAATGCATTCTACTATACGCCACGCAAGGGTATGCCCTCTTTGATTATTGAAGACGTGGCTACGGTAGAGAACGTCGCCAAGTCGATTTCTTCAACAGGTACCTCCTTTTCCAGCGACACCCGCTTTGACTGGAATAGATCGTTCGATGCTCACGCCTTGAAGGTTTTTGGCGGTTTCCGCTTGCTGCGTAATACCTATGGCATGCACTTGATACAAGGGTACAATTCCACCAATGACAAATCGCCCAACATCTCTACCAGCTTAACCTACAAAAGTTCCACCGGTGTTGACGACGAATCCCTTTCGTTAACCTATTACCTGATGGGAAATTACAGCTTCAAAGACACCTATTTCCTTTCCGGTGGTGTCAGCCTGGAGTCTTCCTCCCGTTTTGGACAGGATGTCGAAAGTGGTGTTCGCCTACTTGGAGTGCCCTGGGGCGTTTTCCCCTCCTTGCAAGGAAAGTGGGTCATGACGGCTGAACCCTGGTTCAAACCCAGCAAGATCTTGAATTTCATGGCTTTGAATGTTGGTGTTGATGTTTCGGGCAACGACGATATGGATTGCACGGCTACCAATAGTTATTTCTCTGCCGTTCGCGTACTTAACAGCATCGGTGGCCTGACCTTGGGCAATATTGGCAACTCCAGATTGCAATGGGAAACCACTAAACGGGTAACAGCAGGGGTGGAAATGAACCTCTTCAACAACCGGCTGAATATGACGGCCAATGTTTTCAGCAGCAAAACGGACGATCTTCTAAGTCTCAAGGCGCTGGGTTATATTGGCGGTTTGGATGAGATTTGGAGCAACGACGGATCCCTGTCCAATAAGGGCTATGATGTAGCCATGACCTATCGTTTGCTCAATTTCAAATCACTCAAGATGGAAGTTGGTGCCAGCGCCGCTCATTACGACAACAAGATTACCTCACTGCCAGGAAATAAGACACGCTTCACCACCGACATCTATGGAGCCAGCATCTTGTCTGAAGTAGGTTCGCCCGTGGGCTTGTTTTACGGGTATAAGACAGACGGTGTCTATGCCTCCTCGATTGCTGCTCAAAACGACGGCAAATACATCATCCAGCGAAACGGAGACAAAAAATACTTTGGCGCCGGTGATATGAATTTCGTCAGCAGCGATGCCTTGATTGATGAAAATGACAAGGTTGTGATAGGAAACCCCAATCCTGATCTGTACGGCCATTTCTTCTCAACGTTGTCGATGAACCGCTTGTCACTCAATGCTGTCTTTACCTATTCGTTGGGTAATGATGTGTACAATTACCAGCGCATGATTCTTGAGGGTGGTAACAGATTTATCAATCAATCGACGGCCTTGAACAACCGCTGGACAACAGAAGATCAACAAACGACCATTCCGGTTATTACGTATGATGATCCCATGGGTAACAGCCGTTTCTCAGACCGTTGGATTGAAGATGGTTCCTACCTGAAACTTAAGACAGTAACCCTGAGCTATTCACTGCCCTTCTACAACACATACCTGCAAGGGTTGACAGTTTGGGGGTCGGTAAACAACCTCATGACCTGGACAAAGTACCTGGGGGCTGATCCAGAAACATCTATCGGCAACAACGTCCTGCTTCAAGGCATTGACAGGGGATTGCTGTCGCAAGGCAGAAGTTTCGCGCTGGGTATCAAAATCAACATCTAACAGACCGTAAACAGACAGACAGATGAAAAAGAACCTGTTCATATACGCCATTGGAGCACTCGTTGGACTGACCGGATTTACTGGTTGTCAAGATATGTTCGACATAGACTCCGATCAAGTAATCAATACCGATGACTATTCCTTGGATGCCCCGACCGACTCCGTCTATTCAGTCATGGGCATCATACACAGTATGCAACGCATCGCCGACAGGACTATCTTGTTTGGAGAGCTACGTGGAGAATTGGCCCAACTCACTACCAGTGCTAACCTGGATCTTCAGGCATTGGCAAACTTTACGGCCGATGTGGAAAATGCCTACAATAAACCACAGGATTACTACCACGTCATTCAAAATTGTAATTATTTCCTGGCCAATGTGGATACGGCGTTGAAAAAGCGTAACCAACCCGTATTTATCAAAGAATTCGCCGCCGTCAAAGCCTTCAGGGCTTGGACTTACCTGCAGCTTGCTCAGGTGTATGGTTCTGTGCCTTTTATCACAGAACCGATAAACGTCGAAAAGCAAGCTGATCCATCCAAGTATGAAAAGAAGGATATTCAAGCCTTGTGTGACTATTTTATTGAAGACCTCAAGCCCTTTATCGATACAGAATTGCCTGGCTACGGTTCCATCGGAGGGTATAACTCGAGCTATTTCTACATTCCGGTACGCTTGCTGTTAGGGGATATGTGCTTGTGGACAGGTCGTTACAAGGAGGCTGCCACGTATTACCACGATTACCTGACGCATGTTGATGCACCCAGGCCACTTGGAACGTCTGCTGTTGAGTGGTATGATGCCATGCGTGAGTTTGATTCCTATTCCGATTCCTGGAGTGGTGTGTTCCAATCTTATTCTGGTTCAGAACACTTGGTTATCATCCCCATGGAAAGCAATAAGTTTGAAGGCATAGTGAGCGACCTGGTCAACGTCTTCAATTCGACGCAGGATAATCAATATTATTTCCAGGCCACCATTTCACCGGCCTACAGAGAATTATCCAGACAACAACAAAACTGTAAGGTCTTCACTTACACGGTGGACAACATCATTCGTAAGGATACGTTGTATGCACCAGCCGAGAATCCATGGAGTGATGACGCTGTTGGTGACCTGAGGTTGTTTTCCATGTATACTAAAGGGACTATTTCCAGTCCTTCGTCCAGTAATTATTCAAAAGAATACCAGCAGATTAGCAAGTTTGGCCGTCATGTGCCACTGTATCGCAAGACATTAGTTTATCTGCGTTATGCCGAAGCCATGAACAGAGCCGGTTTCCCGACGACCGCTTTCTCCGTTCTTAAATATGGTTTGAACAAAGACAACATCAGCCTGTACGTGGATACCAATGAGGTCAAGGCTGCAGCAGGTACTAACCTGTTGACCTGGGACGAACGGTATTTTACGGTGGATAATACCATAGGTATACACTCCAGAGGAGCAGGTAATTCAGCTGCCAATGCGTTTTACGTGATACCATCGTTGGCCAGCCTCAATGATACCATCAACTATGTTGAAAACTTGATTTGTGACGAATTAGCCCTGGAATCGGCTTTTGAAGGTTTCCGCTTTTATGATTTGATGCGTTTGGCCATGCGTAAGGAAGATAACGCTTTTTTAGCGACCAAGATTGCCGGTCGCAAGGGAGCCTCCCAATTTGATCAAGCCCTGTACAATAAGCTATTAATCAGAGATAATTGGTTTTTACCGTTAAAGAGAGAGTAAGTTTGAATGTTACGTAACTAGTACCCATGTTTAATTCTATTGACTATGAAAAAGCGTTTACTATTATTAGGGCTGTTGGTGACAGGTTTGTCAGTAATGGCTCAGAATGTATTTAATTATGGCTTTGAGGAAGCACTTCCTGCTGGCAAATTGGAATACATCAACTTCCTTGAAGGGGATACCCATGATTCCATCAGTACGGATATGCATTCAGGGGCATTAGCCCTTAAACTTCAAAATGCCTCCATTGCCGGTAATTCCTGGGAAAGGGCATTGAAGGTGCGTGATCTTACCATTGAACCCAACACCTCTTACAGGGTATCTTTTTGGGTAAAAGGTGATAAGACCTATTCCATTGAAGGTGGTGCCCAAAACGCAACCTCCAACATTCAAGCTCGCTTGATGGTGGGTGAAGAGGATGCCGATGTGCCCTATGTAGGCGTAGACAACACAGCCTTTGGCTATACCTTGTCTGGTTTTGAAGCCGATACGTGGAAAAAGATGAGTATGGTCTTTTTCTATACGGCTGATTCTGTTCAATCCAACTATTACAAAACCCTCAAAGGTGATACGGCTGTCTTAAACCTCAAGCATTTCCTTTGCTTGAATGTGTACAGTCCTGGTACATACAATATTGACGATATCTCTATCGACAAGTCCAGTATCAACGGTATCAGCTTTTTTGAAGATATGTTGAAGGTGGATTTCGGGTATGCCGTTAACGCAGCTGCTTTACGCGAAGGTGAGGATTATGGCATTGCCGTACTTCCGAAAGAATGTGTGACAGTAAAAAAAGCCGGCGTTGCTTTAAGTGTACTGTCTGTTGAAGTACAAGAGGGTGGATTCTTCATTTTCCTCGAAAACGATGTGTTGTCTGCTACTGATGCCGCTGATATTACGGTGTCTTTCACTAATCCCACCGACCCGGAAGCTGCTTTGTTGTACACGGCAAAACAACGTCCTTTCTCCTGGGATGCTACTTCTGATATGCGCGTGTTGGATTTTGTAGACGAAGGTGTAACCTACGACATCAACTTGTCGGCTTCTTCATCTCAGTTCTATCCTCCGTTGCTCAAGTCTACCTTGCCTGAGAATGAATCGTTCGATATGCCGGTTAACACCCGCACATTTGCCTTTAACTACAACAAAAACATTGACTGTGCTTCCGTTGTGGGAACCATCGTAGGCCCCATCAGCGGTACTGGCGTTGTGAACGGTTCCTTGGCTCTTCAATTGCAAGAAACCGGTTTCTCGAAGACTTTGACATTTACCGTTCCTGAGGGAGCTGTTCTTGGTGAAGGTGACTACAGTGTGACATTGACTGAGGTGTATAGCGAGATTGGCATTCCGGCTGAAAACAACGATGTGATCTATTTCACCGTTGGTTCATCGGCAGCTGCTGAAGTGGATACTTTAATGGTTCCATGGACTAAAGCCACCACCACTTCTGCTAGTGTTCCTGCTGGTTGGAAGCGTTTGACAACCAATGATGGTGCTATCGTCAATGGAGGATCCACTGGTGTGGCTGGTGCACGTTTGATGCATTTCCTGGATGGTGGAGATATTGAAGCTGGTTTCTATCATTCTGCCAGGGATAAAGACACCGTGCACTTAATGTATGGTACCTATCCCGAAAGCCGTCTCCATTTTAAACCAGGCCGCTACAGTGTCTCTTTCTACAGCGCCTATTGGAATACGGGTTCCATGAACAACAAAGTGGTCTTTGATATGCTTATTACCGACACGACACGCACCAAGGAACTCTTTGCTGAACGCAATATTGGTTCTGCTTTCAACTGTAATGATGGTACCCATGGTGCAAATGACAACAGCAACGTCGTTGTTTCAGGAGCTGCCTTCCATGACTATTCCGTCTATGTTTCGGAAGAAGGTGATTATGTCCTTGACTTTGTTGGTTACCGTGGCTGGGATGCTGCTGTTATCGGTGGTCTTACCATTTACAGTGTACCATCCTCTGCTGCCAAATACAAAGGCTTGTTGTCGACAGCCCTTAAGGTGGCCAATACGGCGTTGAGCGCTGCCGATTCATCCATGTATGATGGTGAAGCCAAGACAGCCTTGACAACCCTGATTGCTGCCAACACAACGGTCACTTACACAGCCCCCAGCGAATATGTGGCTGCGGCCGATCAATTGAATGACGCTGCTGCTGCTATGGATGCCCATAGGGCTTTGGTCGATGCTCATTTTGCTCGCATAGCTACTTATTATGTGAACACTGACTCAGCTAATGCTGTGTTGAACCGCTTTGCTGCTACCAAGTACGCATCGCTGGATGCTTATACTAAGTTGCAGACGGTGGTTGATTTGTACAAGGGCTTAGCGTTGACCAACGATGACTCGTTGAAAGTGGCCAATGACTCACTGAGTTTCTACACCAGTTTGATGAAAAACTATGTCGGCACTGCCATTCCTGCTATGACCTATCGTCTGAGGTTGGCCGTTAAGTTGGCACAAACGATTGGTGTTGATTCAACCAAACTTATCCCTGCCCAAAATGCCATGACAGACGATGACGCCATCGCCAACGACCTGAACAGGCGGATTAAGGATCAGCTGCACAGCAACATCGCTCTTGGCACGCTGAAGTTTGGTGAAAGCTGGCAAGACTCCACCCTGGTTGACAGCCTTGATGTGACCTGCTTCATGAAGAACCCCAACTTCTATAGCACCTATACGGTCAATAATCTGGATATGAATACTTTCCCAGGATGGGTGACCAGCGCTAATATTACTGGTGGTGGTCTTGGTGCAACAGCTTCCGGATCCAATCCTGTGGTTGACACGTATGCATCCATTTTCAATACAGCCGTCGATTCCTTTGAACAAACGGTAACGGGTATGCCTGCAGGTGTTTTCAATATCCATATGAGGACAAGAACGGCCGCATTACCCAGCGGTTGGACGACAGATGATATCAAGGATGTTTTGTATTGCTACCTTATTGTTGGTTCAGATACCTTGACTACTCCTTTCGTGGTTGCTGGTTGGGGTTTACCCTCCGCGCTCAATACCTCCTTCAAAAATGTGAAGATTACCGAAGGTTCGTTTACGTTGGGTGTTTCCACGAATGTGAAGACCGGTTATACGCCTTCCTTGTTCTGGGGCGATCCCGCGATCTCCATGGTCAACAAGGCTGACGGTTATACCTATGTCGGTCTGAAGGATGTTGAAGCAGTCAAGGGCGCTGTCAAAGAAGTCTATTACTACAACATTCAGGGTATTCGCGTACCTCGCCTGGTCAAGGGCTTGAATATTGTGAAGACGGTGTATGACAACGGCACCGTTGATGTTCAGAAGATCATGATGAAATAAGCCGCATCGCTGATTTTGTCTAATCAATGCTGCAAGTGGAGGTTTCCCTGAGCCTCCACTTGCTTTTTAATTACGTAAGTGTCTGTCTGGTCATATTGTCCGACTCAATTTGAGAGTAGGCAGGTAACTATCATCAATGTCCCAACTCATGAATAAATTTCTCCTGACGATACTCCTGGCATTGGTCCTAAAGACCCTCAGTTATGCGAATTTTAAACCCGTCGTGATCGAGGCTGAGGCTGCCAGCCTGGGAAGCAGCCTGGCCATAGGGACAGAAGGCGTAGTGCAGTATGTGTATCCCACCATCGATAAAGCGGGTTACACCCCAGGTGACACAAAGGCTTTGCTGACCTTTACGGTTCGCTTTCCAGAGGTCGGCGTCTATCACTTATACGCTCGTTTCAGAGTGGGAAACAATAACTACGGCGATGACAGTTTCTTTTTTGCCAAACGGTTTGGCGTATTGAACCCGGCGGCTGATGCCGACTGGTGCATGGTTAACGGGGTGGTTCCCAATGGGTATGTGGCAAAAAACGATGTGGTTGGCTATCAAGGTTCGGCCGGTATCAATACCTGGAAGTGGTTGAACGTTTCGGCCTTTTATAATCAGTCGGAGCCTGTTTCGTTTAGTGTGGTGGACACCGGCATCCCGTATGTTTTCCAATGGGCGTCACGGGAAGACGGATTTGATTTGGACAAGATCGCCTTTTGTTTGGCCGGTTACCAGTACACCGTCGAGAACCTTGAGAGCCAACAACCCGGCCAGAATCCGCAGTTGTTATATACCATGGTGGAGTCATATGTCAACCCTGTGTTGCCGGGTGATCATCCTGACCCGACCTTACTGCGGGTTGGCGATGATTTCTACACCTCCAGCTCCAGTTTCCATTTCACGCCGTATGCTCCCATTTATCATTCGAAGGATTTGTTGCATTGGAAGTTGATTTCCAGGGTGGTCCCAGCCTCCTGGTCAGGCTTGCTGAGCGATGCACCGGCAGCTGGAACCTGGGGAGGCACGTTGACCTATTTCTACGACGCCTATTGGTATTATTTTTCAAATACGGCCGGTGGAGGTCAATATTTTTGCAAGGCAACCACGCCACTTGGTCCCTGGTCGGCTCCCGTCAAAGTGAAAACCACAGCGGATACAGGCCCTGTGGGGTACGACAATTCCATTTTTGTGGACGACGATGGAACACCCTATATGCTGATCAAACCCGGGCAATTTGTGAACAGAATACAGCGTATCGGTACCGATGGTCATTTGACCGGCAGCGTCATCAATATGGATTGGGTCAATTCCGATAAGAAATACAGTTGGGCCGAAGGGCCGGTGATGTGTAAACGCGACGGGTGGTACTACTATTTCATTGCCGGCAATGTGGGCGGCGGTCAGTACGTGTTGAGATCCAGGACCTTGACAGCCGACTCCACCCGTTGGGAAGCCTTGGGTAATTTCTTCGAATCGGTGACTGACCCTGCTGTTTACTTTAGAAGCCCCAACCACATAGCTCAACCCTTTTCGTTGGACGATGGTACCTGGTGGACCATCGCGCACGCCTATGAAGGGCTGGGATCGGACAGTTGGGAAGGAAAAGGACGTCAAGGGCTTCTGATCCAGATGGTTTGGGATGAAAGCGGCAAACCGACGGGCAAGGCGCCCACCACGCTTCCCATGACAAAGCCGGCCTTGTCAAAGAACGACTACGCCTGGCGGCTTCCTCGCTCGGATGAATTCAATCAATCCACCCTTGCTTTGGACTGGTATAGTTTAAACCGGAAAGCCGCAGCCGCTTACTCTCTTGTTCAACAGCCGGGTTGGATCGCCTTGCTACCTGGTACCGACAGTTGCCATCTGCTGCAACGGGATGCCGGTCATTTCTACTCGATGACCACCAAAGTGGCCGTAAAGGCGACAAAGCGGGGAGATGAGGCAGGCCTTTGCCTGACCAACGGCACGATGAGCCAATCTGTCCGATTGACCAGTACATACGCCGCAAACTCCAGGGTGATTGCTTTTCGTTTTTCAGACAAAACCTACGAAGTGCCTAACACCGTAGGTGATACCGTTTGGTTAAAGATGGAGCGTGCCGAACACCTTGTCGCCGGGTTTTACAGCGCGGACGGTTTGACCTGGACCCAAATAGGCGTTGCCATGGATGTGACGGCCCTGGACAAAGGCCAAGTCAACTACAATTCGTGGGTGGGAAACAGTATGGGGTTGTTTGCCAAAGGTTGTACCGCTCATTTTGACCGCTTTGCCTACAGGGATGGGTTTTCCGATCTCTCCTTGGGCGGCAGGGATACGTATCATGGGGTGGAGGTCGTGACCAAGGCTTCGGTTAAATCACTCACGAATACCTCGGCCTTGGGTGGCTGGTGTATGCTTGGTGGTGTACAGGTCGGTTGGAACGACCGAAAGGCGATCGGCATAGAACTGGTCGCGGCCGCCGCTGTCGGCGGAACCGTTGAGGTATGGCTGGATGACATCGAACGGTCGGGTACGAAAATAGCCGAACTGGTCGTGCTCCCGACCGGAGGCGTGGACGCCTGGACTTCCGTTAAGGCTGTCATACCCCCCACATCCGGCCAACATGATCTGTACCTGCGATTCAAGGGGTCGAAAAATGCGGTTTACTTGAAAAGTCTGCGTTTTTACCCGGATGAGGTCAGCCATACCGTTCAACGAACGACGCAACAGGTCGTCGTTTATCCCAATCCCAGCCGTGACGTCTTTTTTATAGCCTCTGAGTCTATTCAACAAGCGACGACGTATCGGATTGTTGACCTGCAAGGGCGTTTGATGGAAAGAGGCGTGGTCAGCGACCAAGGTATTGGGGCGACCCTGCCATCAGGATTTTATGTGCTTGACCTTGAGACACCCCAAGAAAATGCGCACCGTTTGCTGATCAAGCAATAACTACACAGTTATCATTCATAGTCAACAGATTGATAATGCGTATTCTGCAATTTTTGCTCAAACACAAGATTACCCTGAACAAAACGCCTCACCATGAAAATTAACACCATCATTTCCTGACTTCGACAACTTTTTAGGGAAAATAATCCAAGTGTCATAGAACGAGGTTGTTACGGTTAATTACTGACGGCGTTCTTGACACTATAGACAGCGTTCTTTTAAACCGGCCATTGTTGATTTTGAATCGGATATATGATTCCATTGGCTTCAATCGGATTGAGGACTCAATCCTGCGTGCCGACACTTTTAACGGAGCAAGACGATTTTCAACAAAGATTCCTCAGCAATGTTTTGGCAAAAATCAACTGGGTTAACCTCAGAAGATAAGGACACGATTGATTTTATTGAGATTCGATAGGATTCGCAAAAACAGAATCAAGGTGCATATTTGCAGTACGACTGCAAATATACACCTAATCTTATTAGTGATATGATTTCATTGAACAGTCAAAGCAATTGGATACATTTTATTTACGATCTTGATTTTCATATATCATACTCCCAAAAATGGCATTTCAGTCGCTTTTGGGGAATTAATGGCAAAAAACCGGAGAATTTTTCTAAGCCAAGTTCGTGTACCCTATAACGACAAAGTATATGCCGTCTTGCCGATTGTAGTTATCGTAAAGACCCTGACCGCTTTCACAACGCCGCATAGTGTGTGATAGGCGCGAAGCTCAAGATAGTGCGATTTTTCCATACCGGTCGTTCAAATAGGTAATGGTAGCGTCCAGAACCGGTTATGCTGGGCCCCCACATCCTGGGTTCACAGCCCGTAACTTCGCGCATCAGCACCACCATCCCGCAGGCCGGCGATAATTGGATTGAGAAACCTGTCATCAACGCGTCTTTTGCCAAGCCACGATTTGAATAAAATGGCAGAGAGCCGAACGATGCTTTGAGTAATTGAAACCGATGGCTAACTTTGTTGTCAGTCTTTGCTTTTCACCCTCGGTAAACCAGGCCTCATGAACGCGTTCCATCTTTCCGTTATTCATTACGCCGACACTTTCAGCGGCCGTCTGCCAGGCTACAGTTCCTGCGACATCGACGCCCTCGGCCGTCGCTTCGTCTCCTCAGGCCCAACCTGGGCCGACAGCCTGATGTCCCTGCGCGACAAGCTCGTTTGCCTCGTCGGATTGAAGCCGTCAACCCATAAGGTTGTTACGGCAACCCCGGATGCTTCCCTCGGTGGAGACCCCGCTGACATTGGGACAACCCGGACCGTCAATTCCCCTATTCCGGCCCCCATCCAACCCGGTGACCGACTGGGCCTCTTCCACGTCTACGCCAAAACTCCTCACGCCCTCCTTCTTGGCGCCGACGACAGCCATCTGAACTTCAGGGTCATTCTGCGGTTTGACCAACAAGGCAACGATCGGTCCGATGATACCCCGCCTGATAATCACCCCGACGGACACATCGCCCGTATTCCTGTCATGACCCCCTCCTTCAGCGTCACCACCCAGGTGCAGTTCAATAACAGCCTGGGCCGGTTCTACTTCACATTGATCAAACCGTTTCACAGAATGATCCTACGGGCGACGGTGAGGGGTATGGGGCATTCGCACGCACACAATGCATCACAAAAACAAGCACTACGATGACAAACACGATTTTGGAACGGTTGAGGCTGGAACTGTCAGCCAATTAGGTGTCGTTCAGCCCGGCCAATGTCGTTCTTATTAATTGTATCCATGGCGTTGCTAGAACGTTTGTTTCAGCCACATCGCTGTTTGTTTCAAGCTGCAACCGCCTGTTGTTTTACCCCTTGTTTCCTCAGAGCGATAAATTGCCAAAGAAGCGCATCAGCTATTCCGGTGGTGCGAAATCCGGCCGGTTTAGTAACATGCCTTCTCAAACGCCTTCCAGTCAAGTGCGATGGGGTGGGGGTGTTGAAGGAGCACGTTCGTTTCGATTGTTTTCAATACGTCGTGGAAACTCAATGCGGTTATGTTTTCGAAATGGGTCATGCCGGTTGCCCACAAGGCTTTCAATTTTTCAATGCCGTAGTTGTCAATCAGGTATTTCACAATGTGGGCCGATTGATTGTAGCTGACTTATTTGTGTTGATTGTCAAAGCTATGTATGCGTCCGCAGGATGTTGTGGTACCTGTTCTGCACGCACCCCGTCTTTGTTTTCGAGGATTTGAGTACCTTTGGGGCTCTAACACATTAATTGGCGCACATGAAACGGTTTTCTCCGTTGGTTGTTGTTTTTTTATCGTTCGGAACCTTGTTGTCATACGCCGCGACCAGGCAGATGGAATACCTTGACCGGGGGGTGGTGGCTGTCAAAGTCAGCAACGGCGTGTTTTTAAGCTGGCGTTTCCTGGGCACCGACGATCTGTCTACCGGCTTCAACATCTACCGTGATGACAAGTTGATTACGGCAACACCGATGACAGACCGTACCAACTACCTGGATGCGGGCGGCACGTTGACCAGTGTGTACAAGGTCGTGCCCATTTGTAACGGTGTGCCTTGCGGGGAAGCATCCGGCAGTGTCACACCCTGGGCCAACCAATACAAGACCATCCAGTTGAACCGTCCTAAAGGCGGCATCACAGCACCCAACCAGACCGGCAGTGTCGGCAAGACACCGGATGCCTCTTATCCAAACGGACAGCCATACAGCTATTCGCCCAATGATTGCAGTGTCGGGGATCTGGACGGGGACGGCGTTTATGAGATCGTTGTAAAATGGGATCCATCAAACTCTCAGGATAATTCTTATTACGGCATTACAGGCAACGTATACATCGATGCCTACAAACTGGACGGAACGCAATTGTGGCGCATCGATCTTGGTAGGAACATCAGAGCCGGCGCTCATTATACGCAGTTCCTGGTGTATGATTTTGATGGTGACGGCCTGGCTGAATTAATCTGCAAGACGGCGCCCGGTACGGTGGACGGCCTTGGAAACGACGTGATCATGGTCGGCGACAATCCTAAGGCCGATTACAGGAACTTTACCTATTCGGCGACCAGCGGGTCGAACATGTTGGGTACGGTGCAGACCGGTCCTGAATACCTTACCTTGTTTGACGGCAAAACGGGAGCCGAGCTGCATACCGTGAAATACAACCCTTTACGTGGAAAGGTGTCTGATTGGGGCGACAGTTACGCCAACCGTTCCGACAGGTTTCTTTCCTGTGTCGCCTACCTCGACGGGGTTCGTCCTTCGGCTGTCTTCTGCCGCGGTTACTATCAAAAAACGACCTTGACAACCTATAACGTTGTCAATAAGTCGCTCGTGCAGCGTTGGTATTACGATTCAGGCACGGTGGCCGGCGTGGGCGCCTACGGTCAGGGCAATCATAATTTGAGTGTCGCCGATGTGGATGCTGACGGCAAGGATGAAATCATTTACGGTGCCTGTGCGTTTGACGACGACGGCAAGCTGTTGTACCGTACCGGTCTTGGTCACGGCGATGCGATGCACTTGTCCGATATTGACCCCGACAACCCCGGTCTGGAAGTTTGGGTGGTGCATGAAGACAAGGCCAGTGCGTATGGGTATGAATTGCACGAGGCGGCCACCGGCAAGGTGCTTTGGGGGGCTTATACGGGCGCAGACATAGGCCGGGGGATGTGCGCCGACATCGATGCACGGTATCCCGGGCTTGAAACGTGGTCTACCGCGACGGGTACAGGCACTTTTACGTGTAAAGGCGTCTCCATTTCAAACAAGCGTCCCTCCGTGAATTTCAGGATCTACTGGGACGGCGACCTCCAGGATGAATTGCTTGACGGCACCGTCATAACAAAATGGACAGGATCAGGTACCAACACCTTGTTTTCGCCATCCGGTGTTTCGTCGTGCAACAGTACCAAAAAGACGCCCAACCTGACGGCCGACCTCTTTGGCGACTGGAGGGAGGAGCTGATCCTTTGGACGACGGCCGACTCCGGTCAGCTAAGGGTCTACACAACAACCGCGGCATCGCCGTACAGGCTTTTCACCCTGATGCACGATCCGGTTTACAGGTTGGCCGTGGCCTGGCAGAACGCAGCCTACAACCAGCCTCCGCACCTCGGGTTTTACATCGGCGGCGGCCTGAACGGCATTCGGCAACCTGCCATTTCCACCGTGAAGTACGGCACGGAAACCGGTCTTGACAAGGCTGTGAAGGCTGTCGCCAACGTGTATACGGCCTCAGGCAGGCTGTTCGTCGTTGCCGCCGAAACCATCACGTCTGTTACCGTTTATTCAATTTCAGGGCAGGCGCTTTTCAAAGCGGGAGCGATCAACCATACGGAATACGACGCAGCCATTCCGCAGGGTGTCAACCTGATGCTTGTCAAGATCACGACCGCATCGGGCACTTGTGTGAAAAAAGTGGCGGTGTAGGTGTCTCGCGTTAAAACATGTATCCGGTTATCCCAGGAATGGAAAGGTGACAATCACGGTCGCCCCGGCGCAGTAAAAAAAGTTCAACCTGAAAATCCGTATGCCGGGTTGGTGTCAAAACGACGTGATTCCGTCTGATTTATACCGTTTTTTGTTCGGTTCAATTTGAACGTAGGCAGGTAACGTTCAAACTTTTCTCAGTGCGAGAAGTCATATGTATGGCTTCTCGCTTACTTTTTCTTTTTTTTCAATGGCCCCTTTCATTGATTTGACGATAAATAGGCCATTGTTATCCAAATCAACAGTCTATCAATCATAGTCAACAGTTTGGTACCGCAAATTCTGCTATTTTTGCACACAAGATTACCATGAACAAAACGCCTCACTATGAAAATAAACACCATCATTTGGATTGGTTTGTTATCCGCCATGTTTAGCGCACCAGTATCGGCCAACAACGGTTCGGCTATGCGTGTTGACGTCGAACCGTCCATTCCTAATGGCGCTACCACCTTGTGGTACCCCAAACCGGCTACTGTTTGGAATGAAGCCCTGCCCATCGGCAACGGCCGCCTTGCCGCCATGATTACGGGCGATCCCGCCAAGGAACAACTACAACTGAACGAAGCTACTTTTTGGTCGGGTGGTCCCTCGCGCAACGACAATCCAGACGGCGTCATTGGACTGGATTCCATTCGTCGTTCCATACAGGACGGTGACTTCAGGAGGGCCGATCAGCTGTCCAACCGTTACCTGACAGCCAAACGCCTGCATGGTTCCAAGTTTCAGAACGCCGGCTTCCTTAACCTTCAGTTTGAGGGACATGAAGCCTATACGGATTATCAACGCCGCCTGGATCTGGAAAAAGCCTTGTTTACCTGCACGTATTCGGTAAATGGCGTGCGGTATACCCGTGAGGTGCTGGCCTCTATACCCGACCAGGTCATCGTTGTTCGGCTTACAGCCGACCGAAGGGGGGCTTTGACGTTTAATGTGGGATTTGACGGACCGCTGAAGCAATCGAACAAGGTGCTAGGTACGAATATGTTGGAAATGACAGCCCTATCCGGTACCCACGAAGGCGTAACCGGCCAGGTGAAACTCAACGCCAGGGCAGTGGTCAAGTCGATTAAGGGCCAGGTGACACAAGCAAACGAAGGCTTGAAAGTGACCGGTGCTGATGAAGTCCTCATTTACCTGTCCATGGCCACCAACGTGGTGAACTACGCCGACATTTCGGCCGATGAGGCTGCCCGTTGCCAGGCTCCCCTGGACGCTGCCACCCGTTTGACCTGGAAGAAACTCTATCAACGCCATCTCGACGCCTATCAGGCGTATTTCAACCGTGTCAAGCTAGACCTGGGTAACACAGCAGCTGCCCAACGCCCTACTGACGAAAGGGTACGCACCTTTGCCCAGTCGAACGATCCGGCTTTGGTGAGCCTCTATTTTCAGTTTGGTCGCTACCTGCTCATCGCCAGTTCCCAACCAGGCGGACAACCCGCCAACCTCCAGGGCTTGTGGAACGGCAGTGTCAACCCAGCCTGGGATAGCAAGTACACCATCAACATCAACACGGAGATGAACTATTGGCCGGCTGAGAAATGCAACCTGGCCGACATGCACGAACCCCTCATACAACTGGTCAAAGATCTATCAGAAACCGGCAAGGAAACAGCTCGCGTGTTGTACGGCTGTGACGGTTGGGTCGCCCACCATAATACCGACCTCTGGCGTATCACTGGTGTGGTTGATTTCGCCAACGCCGGTCAATGGCCCATGGGTGGTGCCTGGTTGAGCCAGCACCTCTGGGAAAAATACTTGTACGGTGGTGACAAAACCTATCTGGCAACCATCTACCCAGTGTTGCGTTCGGCCTCCGCTTTCTTTGAAGACTTTCTGATTGAAGAACCCGGCAAAGGTTGGCTGGTGGTCAGCCCTTCCATCTCTCCTGAGAATACCCCTAAAGGCCACGCTTCTGCTCTGACGGCAGGCACCACCATGGACAACCAATTGGTGTTCGACCTGTTTACCAAGACCATTGCAGCGGCCAACCTGCTAAACAAACCGGCTGCTGAAGTGGCCAACCTCCAACGATTGCTTGACAAGTTACCTCCCATGCAGGTGGGCAAGCACGGACAGTTGCAGGAATGGCTGTACGACTGGGACAACCCCAACGACAAACACCGGCACATTTCCCATCTGTACGGTCTGCACCCAGGCAACCAGATTTCCCCCTATCGTACTCCCGAACTGTTTGATGCCGCCCGTACCAGCCTGGTACACCGGGGAGACGTATCAACCGGTTGGTCCATGGGTTGGAAGGTCAACACCTGGGCCAGGCTCCTGGACGGCAACAGAGCCCGCAAGCTCATCACCGACCAGCTGACCCTGGTGGATCCGGTGGGTGGACGTAACGGTGGTACTTACCCCAACCTGTTTGATGCCCACCCGCCCTTTCAAATTGACGGTAACTTCGGGTGCACAGCTGGTATCGCTGAAATGTTGATGCAATGCCACGATGGCAGCTTGCACCTCTTACCGGCCTTGCCAGATGATTGGGCAACAGGTTCCGTCAGCGGATTAAGGGCCTATGGTGGATTTGAAGTCAGTTTTACCTGGAAAAACGGTCAGGTGGAAACCATTACCCTCACGTCCAAGCTGGGTGGTAACTGTCGACTCAGGGTGCCCAATCGTTTGGTATCGGTTAAAGGCATGACTGAAGCCCAGGGAAGCAACCCCAATCCGTTCTTTAAGACACCTGACGTCAAGCCTGCCTTGATAGCCCCTGAGGCTTCATTAAACCCGGTCAGCCTGCCAGCAACCTTTCTGTACGACCTTCCGACCAAAGCCGGAAGAACCTATGTATTGAAAGCAGAAGCGCCAAAACGTCAATAAATCCCCCCTTTTTACGCACGAATCTCCCTACAATCACTGTACATTTGCTTCCGATTAATTCAATACATCATGACTAAACACACGTATTCTCCCTACATTTTTGGTATTACCCTTGTTGCTACCCTCGGCGGTCTGCTGTTTGGTTACGACACGGCCGTGATTTCTGGCGCAGAAAAGGCGCTTCAGAGTTATTTGATCAATTCCCTTGGTTTGGGCTCTTTTGCCCACGGAGCTACGGTATCGAGCGCCTTGATTGGTTGTATTATAGGTGGGGCTTTGTCCGGCCTTTTTTCACGACGACTCGGGCGCAAGCGCTCATTGCAAGTCGCTTCTGTACTCTTCTTTGTCTCAGCTTTAGGGTCTGCTTACCCGGAATTCCTGTTTTTCAATGTGGGTGAACCCTCCATGGGGCTTTTGTGGGCCTTCAACGTGTACCGCATCATTGGTGGTATTGGCGTTGGCTTGGCTTCTGCCGTTTGTCCCATGTATATCGGTGAGATTGCACCGGCTGACATCAGGGGACGTTTGGTCTCGTTCAACCAGTTTGCCATCATCTTCGGGATGTTGGTTGTCTATTTTGTAAATTGGGGTATAGCCAAAGGACAACCCGTTGAATGGATCAATGCCATCGGTTGGCGCTATATGTTTGGCTCGGAAGCCATACCGGCCGCTCTGTTTGGGATGTTCCTCTTCCTGGTACCTGAAACGCCCCGTTACTTGACTATGGTCAATAAGGATGCTGAAGCCAAACGCGTCTTGACCAAGGTAATCGGACAAGAAAGTAAGGCTGTTAAAATTCTCGAGGAGATTAAAGCCAGTTTCGCCGATGTTGAAAAAGTGGGCGTGTTTGCCTACGGAAAAGTGGTCATCATAGTGGGTATTCTGCTATCCGTATTCCAACAGTTTGTGGGCATCAATGTGGCCCTTTATTATGCACCCCGTATTTTTGAAAGTATGGGAGCAGCCAAGGACGCCTCCATGTTGCAGACTATTGTCATGGGGCTGGTCAATGTGGTATTTACCGTCATTGCCATCCTGACCGTCGACAAATGGGGACGTAAACCCTTGTTGATTGTGGGTTCCATTGGCATGGCCATTGGTATGTTTGCCATTGCCGGCCTTTCCTACTTCGAAGTAATTGGTATTAGCACGCTGGTGTTCATCATCATCTACACGGCTTCCTTCATGATGTCCTGGGGCCCCATCTGCTGGGTGCTGATTTCTGAAATCTTCCCCAACAAGATTCGTGGCCAAGCCGTTGCCATTGCCGTCGCCGCTCAATGGGCTTCAAACTACTTGATTTCCTCTACCTATCCGCCTATGATGGAATTCAGCGGTGCCATGACCTATGGCTTCTACGGCCTCATGTCAGTACTGTCTGCTATCTTCGTCTGGAAGATGGTTCCCGAAACCAAGGGTAAATCCCTGGAAGCACTGGAGCAGGTCTGGAAGAAGAAATAAAAGTGCCTGTCGATTGATCACCCCGTCCCCCAGACGGTAGCGAATAGACAAAAAGAAAGCGGCGTGTTGAGCGCCGCTTTTTTGTATCTAGTAAACAGGGTATTTATTTACCACAATAAGACGATGCGGAATGACATGTCCTTGGGCCTTTCATTGACGAAGTCGGAATTGGTTACGTAGAGGGTCATGAATCCAACTTCGTAATCGTAGTCAATGGTGGTTGTCCATAGGTTGCCGGCTGTGTTTTGATAATGCCTGACATAGGGCAGGAGTTGTTGGGCGCCATCCATATCGTAGTGAACCTGAACGATGCCGTTGTTGTAAATAAAGGGGGTCAATTCCGGTAAGTCAATGCCACACGTATAATGTAAACAAAGGCCATCGCCATCAACCTTGGCCACCCAATCGGAGCTTTTAACATCCACATTGATAACGTTCCAGGATGTGTCAGGAGTGTCTTCTAAGGTACAGGAGAGCATCATGACAAATAGGGCGGCAAGTAGTCCAAACTTCTTCATAGTAATAGGTGTTTTATAAATAGACGCAGATATCGGCAAAACGTTACGTTTTCATCGTCGTTTTTTGCCAGTTACAACCGAAATAATGTATTTTTGCGATATCAACAGCGCTTCAATAAACTGTAAGCCAGTTGTGAGTGGCGATACCAATCTAAGAAAAAAAATAATCAACAACTCATCAAAAACACCAACAACGATGAATCTATCAAAAGTAACTGGCCTGTTCGTGGCCGCTACCCTTCTTTTTAGCTTTAGTGCCTGTACGGAAGAGGCCGAGGATACGCTTAATACTCAAGTGCAAGGCTCCTGGATGTTTGATGAAAGCGCCACAGCTTACAGTGCCGGTCTTCTTCTTGACCTTTCTGGTCAGGGTGCCATTGTTGACACCATGACCGTACTGGCTACCGTGAACAGCTTGTTTGGCGGTGGCGAACTGACGTATCTGGCCGACAGTACCGGTTCTTTGAGCAAACACGTCGTGCAGACGGAAACGTCAGATTCTACCAGCCTGGCCGGCATCCTCAATGGCTACGTGGGGCAATTGTTGCAAAAGGATTTTACCTACACGGCCGCCAAGAGCAAGATTGCCATGAAGATGGGTAATAAGACCTTCACATTCACTGTTTTGGCAATATCAGACACCAACCTGAAGGTGTCCATGCCTTTGACAGATGTTACGGGTTGGATGTCCAATCTGTTGGGTGACAAGGTCAGCGGCATCACCAACTCGACCATCTTTGTCACCATCGGATCCCTGGCAGCAACCCTTGGTGTGTATGCCAGTCCTACGGTGACGATGGTCTTCAGTCGTCCGAATTAAGCGAGGTATGTTTAGAAGTTAATGGGCAGCTTGAGCAGTTGATCCTGCGTCTGCTCTTCAATGGTTTTACGTTGACGTTCGATGGTCTTTCCCACTTTAAAGGAGTAGACATACATCAGCATCACACCGACATCCTTGTGCAAGTAGATGTGTTGCGTTTGCTTCAAGGCGGCGGTGTTGATGCTTTCCTGCTGGTGCATGAAATCCTTGCTGAAAGGGTTGTAGGCCATGAGTCGTAGCACGCTGTTGTTCTTGAATTGTTTACCCAAACCTATCAGGTGCATCAAGTCCATGCGGGTCTCTGTCTGACCGTTCAACATGGGACCGTTCCAGTTGATCAAGGTTATCAGGTGCATGTTGGCCGGTAACGGGCACATGACAAAGCCGTTCCAATTCCAGCCTTGGCGATTGGTTGCATCAATCTGATCCAGGTACTTGTCTACATGGAACAGGCTGTAGCGTACATTGGAGTTGACCATGACGGGCCCAATCTGTGCATTGATGGACAGGTTGCCGCCATACTCATAGCCATTGGAAATATTGGCCGGCATACTAATAAAACGTCCTGCCTGTGTGCTCTCGCTCACAACCTGTTGGATCAATCCCGATTTGTATTCGTAAAATACCTGAGGGGAGAGGTTGATGGTCGTTTTCTTAAAGGGCAGGCGCAAGGTGTAGGTTAATTGTACGTTGTCCCTGTAGGCCGGTTTAAGATGGGGATTACCTTGGCTGATGGTCATACTGTCCACTACGCTCACCAAGGGGTTGAGCTGGCTGGTAGACGGGCGGATGACCCTCCGGGAATAACCCAGTTTCAAGCTGTTGTCACTATTGATGGTATACAAGGCGTTGACATAGGGTAGGATAGAACGGTAGAGGTGGGGTGAACCGCTGCCTACGGAGACTCTGGAGGTTTCAAAGCGACTACCCAACCGCAGGTTGCCCTTTTTCAGACTGCGTGAAACTTCGGCAAACCCGCCCACACGCAAATCGGCATAGTCAAGGTTGTTGGGGGTAAATCCGCTGACTGTCTGGCTGCTGTTGTCGAGCAAGTAGCGGTTGAAGTTGCCATTCAAGCCCAGGTTTAAAACGTACACGCTGTCGAAAGGCAGGCTGTAGTTGGCTTGACCATAGAGGTTGCGCACCGTGGTATTGGAGACTTCCCACTGATCTGGTGAAGTGTACAGGGGCGCATTCGTAATGGAGTCCAGGTAACTGTTGCTGAAATCCGTTCGTGAGGTGTTGCCCAGACTGTTGTAGTAATTGATTTCAGCCTCAAGCGTCTGCTTATGGGCCTTGTCGAAGAAATGCTTGTAAAACAGGGAGGTGGTCAAGCCTCCGCTTTGGCTTTTCGTGTCACTCTCAGACCTAAAGAGGTTGCTAACACCCCGCGTGGTGGCCGTGCTGGTATTCCCTGCCTGTATGGATGTGCTGTTGTAGGCTACGTTGAAGTTGATGTCGTTAAACTTGTTGGGGTCATAGATGAAACCCGCGTTGAAATTGGCCAGGCCTGCACTCATGGGCTGGGTGCTGGTCTGCGACATAAAGGTGTTGGCCGTTTCGCGTTTCAATTCACTATCAATGCTCAGATTCTGGTAGATACCATTTCCCGCCACGTAATAGGAAATTTTTTCCCGGCCGTAGTCAATGCTGGCGTTGGCCATGCCCAGATAGGCTTCCTTGGCGATGGGGAAGGCACCGGCATAGACCATGCCTTTGAGACCGTAGCGCATGGCAGGATTGGTTACCACGTTGATCACGGCATCAATGTCGGCATCGTATTTGCCCGAAGGCTGTGTGATGATTTCCATTTTACTGATCTGAGAGGGATGGAGGCGCTTCAGGTAGCTTTTGTCGCGTGAGATGCCGTCCACTTCAATCTTGATGTTAGACCGACCGTTTACCGTGATGTCTTCGTTCAAGTAATCTACCTGGACAGTGGGCACTTTGCGTAGCACGTCAAGACCATCTGAAGAGGTTTTCTGCAAGCCCTCGGGGATGCCGTAAACGGTTCTGTCGTTGCGTTCGGTGACGGTGACTTTGTAGCCTTGTACCACCACTTCCTTGAGGTTGAAAAAGGTGGGCTCCATGCTCAAAACGCCCAGGCTGTTGACCAAACCTGTCTTCTTGACAGGTACGGGCATGGACATGGATTTGTAGAGGTTGTGTTTGAGCTTGAGTGCGTAGGTGTTGGCTGTATCGGCCTTGTAGAAGAGGAAGATGCCTTCCGACGAAGAGGTGGCTGATTCTACCAGGCTGCTATCGGGTAAGCGTAGGAGGTCGACTGAGACATCTTGTATCGGTTGAGATGTTTCTTTGTCCGAGACCACACCGGTCAGCACCTGTCTGGCCGAAACGATGCCACTTCCCAAACAAAGCAGCACCAGTATCAAACAACGTGTTTTCATCATTTACCAGTTCATGGTGGTGGTCGTCTCGCTATCGATGGTCATGGGGATGCTCATTTCTTGCCCCATTTGCCTGACGGTGGTGGTGCCTTGATAACTGGCTTTTTTGGTGTCCATTGTGCGTAACCCCGTTGCGGTGTCTATGATACCTTCGCTGGTTGACCCCCCCTTTAGATCCATAGCCATCTCGGCATTGGGGTCGGTGGCAGGCAATGATTCCAGTTGACCAGTAGCGCTATAGAAGAGTTTGCCTCCTTCCAGTTTGTTGACGGTGCTGTTGCTCAGTACGATGGTGGACATGTCGTTGGAGGTACTTACGTAGGAGGTCTCCCAGGTGTCGCCCAGCTTGACTGCTTTTTCCGGGAAGTAGCTGAAGAGGGGCTCCACCATGCTCCGCAAGTTGGATTCCTTGATGACAGCCTCTGTTTGTTTAAGGGTTGCCTCCCGTTTGTTGGCTGGTACGTCATCGAGGACGTGCAGGATGCTTTCGCGGATTTGGGGGTAGTTGTCAAAGCGCAGGAAACGGCCCAGGGGTGAGAGCTTCAGTACCATGGTGGTCTGGCTCAGTTTGTTCATGACTTTTTCGATGGGCTCGTTGCCTGGTGTTGCTGAGTTAGTTTCGCGGCTTAACATCGGCGATTTAACAAGCGAATGGATGGTGTCTAACGTAATAGAAAGGGTCAATTCCTTGTCTGTCCTATCCAATAGTTTGGCGGTGATAACCCGATCGGTGGTGACGTCAAAGGCCATTTGTTGGCCATTGGCCGTCTGCTGGATGCGTTGTTTGGAAACAGTCTTGATGGTGACTGGTTGATCTTTGGTCAGGTTAAGTGACAGGGTTACTTCTTGGGCGCTGAGCGACAGGGCGCCCAAACCAACGACAAGGGCGGTTAACAGTGTTTTCATACGGATGTTTGTGAGTTGTTGCCTTTTGTGGGTAAAATGAAGTCCTATCGTGAGGCAAATGTACACAAAAAATGAAAAACATGTCAAAAACCGGGCGTATGTTTAGCCATATCTGTCACTTGCTCTGGTGTGAGTGCATAGTCATAGAGTTGGAGCGAGGCCATAAGCCCTGAATAATTTTCACCCATATCTGATGATCCCACGATGAAACGGGCTTTTTCGATGGCTGATGCCAGGGTCATAAGCTGGGCGTTGTTCAGTTGACCGTCTACGTAGATGCGTTCTTCCACGCCGTCGAAGGTCAATGCGATGTGGTGCCATAGATTGGCGGCGGGCAGGGGGCGGTAACGCATGTCGAAATGACCGTCCAGATGGGCCATTGCCCCGTGACCACTGCTGTTGTAGAAGAGGGCGTTGTAGGAATTGGCCAGCCCCCATACGTGCCGGTTGCACCAGGAAAAGAGGCATTCACCTTCCCGTTCCACGGTGGGATTTTTCACCCAGGTGGTTACCGTGAAAGCACCGTTCCAGGCCAACTGCTCTGGTACGGTCACCCCTTTGAGTATCAAGTAGCCATCTGTGAACGAGAACGCTTTGACCCCGGTTTCGTCGGTGACCAAACGCACATCCCCTCTTCGGGTAAACACACTGCCCAGGCTGCCATTATTGTGGACACTGGTGAATGTCATCGCTCCAGCCGTGGAGTCGGAGGACGTTTGTGCGGCCTCAATCGTCACTGTGTTTTGGGCGTTCAGATCAATCAGGAGCCGTTTCGTGCTGACGGCCCCCGGCCCTTCGTTGGAGGGTTTGTTTTGCAAGGGGAGGGGCGTCTCAAACAACTTGTCATACACCATGATGTTCCAAACGGCGGCGAGGAGACCTGGCTTTTCGGTGCCCAGAACGTTCAAACGCAGGTAACGGGCTTTCACCTTGTTGTCATCGATCATGGGACTACCCGGCGTCCTGTTGTCGGAGCGGTCGGCGTACAACGACCAGGTCTGGCCGTCTTTGGAATATTCCAGCGTGTATTGGTAGTAGTAACTGGCAAACTCAAATTGTGTCATCACACGGCGGATGGTTCCAACCTTGCCCAGGTCGAGTACGAGGTGTTGGGGGAAGGTGTTGGCGGCCGCCTTCCATAGGGTCGCGTTGTTGCGGTCCGTGGCGTACGAAGGTAGGTAATCGTAGGCCAAACCTTTGGTGTTGAGCTGGTAGTAGGATGAGGCCGTGGTCTTGACGCCGTAGGCTTTGTCTGACGGCATCCTGGATTTGACAATGGGGGCGATGCCCTTGTGTGAAGGAATGACAGTGCGGATGGTGCTGTCGTTTTCAAAAATCAGGCTGTCAATACAGGTCTGTCTCGACATACCTCCTCTGGTCATGGGATAGTCGTGCCTGTGATAAACGATGTAGTAATCACCCTTGTTTTCCAGAACGGAGTGATGGCCGGGGCCGTGTACCGACTGGTCTGCGTTGGTGCTGAGAATGGGGTTGTTGGCACCGGGGGTAAAGGGGCCGAAAGGATTTTTGGAATAGGCATAGCGTACGTTGTAGGTCTCATCGTGACAAGATGCCCCTGAGTACATCAGGATGTAGTATCCGTTGCGCTTCATCATGTAGGCGGCTTCAAACGGTTCGGGGGTTTGATTCAGTGGAATGTTCACCCCGCTTTTCATGGAGGCCATGGTTTTGTTGTCTAATTCACCAGCGGCATAACCGCCGTTGTAATGCACCCAGGTACCCCAGTAAGCGTAAATCTTGCCATCGTCGTCTTTAAAAAACTGCGCGTCAAGTGAAGGGAAACCCCTGCGGGGAAAACCGACCTCAATGACGGGTTTGTCGTCAGCGTGCAGTTTTCTCCATGGCCCTTCGGGCTGTTCGGAGTGGTAACCATAGATGTTGCAACCAGCCTGGCAATTACCGAAATAAAGGTAGTAGAGGCCATTGTCGCCCTTTATGATGTCGGGTGCCCAGAAGTTGCGCAAGTTGACGGACGACAGTGTGGGCACGTCCATGATGTAGTTGTACCAATGCTGCATGTCGTTGCTGTACCACAACGTAGGCGCACCGGAGGCCAGCATTTCGTTGTCGGTGGTGGCGTATATGTAGTAGATGTCCCCGAATTTCACGATGGTGGGGTCGGCGAAATAACCGGGCAGCAAGGGATTGCCGGCACCCGGGCTGTTGGCTACTAATTTGGTGGATTTGGCCGATTGTGTGTTTTTTTCTGTATTAACTGCAGAAAGGGTTTGCACGGTGAGGGCAGGGAGGAGAATGGCCAGCAATAGGGTAAAATAACAATGCTTCATGGGGTGCGCTTGAGGGGTAAAAAAGATAGCGTATACTACGACCCAGGCGTTGTGCCGTCGAGTTATCCAAAGGTAGTTTTTTTCATCAAACTACCCTATCAATAGGGCGATTCATGGGGGAATGTGTTAGGGATTTGGAAAAACGTTGCATGTTCAGATGGAGTAGGAGTGACTTTTACTGCTTTGGATAGAAGGTAATGGCTAAAAAATGTATATATATGTATTAAATACATGTTTCCATAGGTTTTCTAAGATTTCCCTTAGGTTTTCTAAGGTTTTTTATTTGTAGTAATGATAATGACTCATCTATTTTTGTTCCAATCATTTAAAAACCTTTTATATGAAGACACGTATGTTTTTCCTGATTGGCCTTTCGTTGGCATAGGCCGCATGTAATCAAGTGACATTGGATGACGATGCAGGTCTTTCTCAAAAAAAAGCGGAAACACCGATGTCCACTTTTGATGTCTCTTATCAAACGTTGTTGGATCTTTTGAGTGTGCCATCCACCAATGTGGCACCAAAACTGGTGGCGTCTATTGAACCAATCACACATGCCGAAGACACCCTCATGTACTTGGTTACATTTCAAGATGACATGGGTTGGTCATTGATTGCAGCGGACAAGCGCCTGCCTGTCACCTTGGCCGAAGGTGATCAAGGTTCGCTGGATTTGGACAACCTGCCTCCCGGTTTAGTGATTTGGCTGGATGACTTAGCCAACCGGGTTTATGAACTAAAACAGACCACAGACTTTGATGAAACTAGCGACAACTACAAGGTATGGTTGCGATTTGAGGCCTATTCCGACCACCTGGCAGGCAAGAGCCCACGTCGTATACTCGATAAAGATGCATTACCCATTGATGATGTAGAAGGGTATTGGGAGTTGGTCGGTGTGACAACCACAGCACTGACACCAATCACTGTGGGCCCACTGATTCAGACAAAATGGGGTCAGTCTTCACCATGGAATAGCTGTGTGCCCTATACGAACTCTAATTACACCACCCGTTGTCCTGCCGGATGTGTGGCAGTGGCCGGTGCGCAAATGGCTTATTTCTTACATTATGCATTGGGTAAACCCGTCACAGCACCGGCAAGTGGGGTTTGTTATGGGTATTCCAGTGACAACTCTTCCAGTTATTCCTTCAATTTCTCGAACTTCGGCTCGACAGTTTGGGATAACATGGCGACCCGGACCTGGGAAACAAACACAGATTTGTCTGCCTATCTGATTGGCTATGTCGGCATGAGTATCGATATGGATTATGAGGAAGGTGGCTCAGGCGCCAGCATGAGTGATCTAAGAAGCTTTTTAAGCGGACAGGGGGTTGGCAGTAGTAGTCAATCGTACAATTCAAGCACCGTTTTGAGCAGTCTCAATAGTGGACGACCTGTGATTGTTTCAGCGAACCGAAAGTACTATACTACGTTTCTTGGTATTCGCATTCCTCACTACACTGGTCATGCCTGGATCATCGATGGGTATGAAGCAGACAGAACAAAGTATACATACACGTATGAGTGGGTTTATAGCGGTAACAGTAATACCCCAATTCCGTATGTTGAAAATAGGGTAACGGAGTCCATTTCCACGACAAATCACGCGTTAATTATGAACTGGGGGTACTCGGGTTCCTATGATGGTAACCGTTACACCCTTACTGGAGATTGGAAGACTTCCTCGGATCGTAATTATTTGTACGATAGGGAAATTATTTCTAATTTTACGGCTAATTAACAGAAAAGACGCCCTTAACTGGTTGATGGTCCAGGTGCTGATGAAAATGTCAGCACCCGGTCTGTTAACCTGGGCGCGTCATAAAGACGTACAACCATGAAAAGCATTATCTTGCCTTGCCTAATTTGCCTGATCATGTTGTTGATGCTTTGTTGCGAAAAGGAAACAACGAGCGATACGATTGTTGTTTGTGTGCCGCGCAGTACGACTCAAGTGTGGCTGTTTCCTGGTCAACTGGTCACTTCAACCTATCAAGGTAATACCTTTGTAGAAAAGAAGACAAATTTCAGTGATACCGTAAAAGTCGATGAACTGTTACTCGCTGTTTCCACCGGCACGACAAATCTGTTGTCTCTTTTTGGGGATGAAGGCCGTTTCATTGAGTTTTTCGCACCAGAGGAAGAAGTGGGTGCGTCAGCCAATAAGACACTGGAGCAGGCCCTGGTGGACAGTTATGAAAGCTATATGAAGCGTAGTCAGAAAGAGGGTTCTTCGTCTAAACAGAAGGATAATGTAGTACCCATTGAGTACAGGCGGACGGGTGTGACAGCGTTCAACCTGGTTGCCCTGGATGCCCCCCTCTTTGATATCCCAGCTGGGGCCACACTGAATGATCATGTGGAAATTGTTGGTTATTTTCCCGATTATATAGTTGATGCGCGCAATGAACTCTTGCTGTATGGCTTTGGTGATGTTGAAAAACCAACTACGGTGCAGCAATGGCTGGCGTTGAAACCACTTGTTCAGCCCACCCTTCAGGTAAAACTGACGGGTAGTTTTCCATTGCTTCCCCTTGATACCCGTTTTGCTGTCACATTGGAGACGACAGAAGGGATGGTCTTGTCGGACACCACTCAAACGATACACTTACTAAACTAAGTGTCCAATAAAGATGATGACACACCGTCGCCTCGCAGTTTGCCTGTTGGCTGCCGGATTGTTGATCATTACTGGCGGCTGTGTCAGTGAAGTGACCATCATTACAGACGGTACACGCAAGCCTGTTTTGAATTGTGTCTTGACTAACGACAGCGTGCAAACACTGCGGCTGACGTGGAGTTTGAACATTGACGACCGTCCCTTGGTTATTCCTATCGATACGGCTACTATCAACCTTTACAAAGAGGATAGCCTGGTGGGTTCCTTTCAGCCAGCGGGTGATGGCGATTGGACGTTGACTTACCTGCCGCAATACGGAGCAACCTATCACCTGCAGGCTGTGTTGTCGGATGGCACTCATCTGACTGCCAGCACAACCATGCCAGCATTGCCTGCCATTGAGGATGTACCCGAAGCAGATGCCTACCCGACCAAATGGTTTGTACAAAATGCCGCACCAGATCCTTGTTGGGTGGCCATTATCGCTGCTCCCACCCACCTTTTTCCATGGTCAAAACCGGTGTCAAGCGACAATCTGCACGAAGAGGTAGGGACTGATCATCCGCAGGCTGATCATTTCAACGCTTTTGGCAATCTTCTGGACTTGTTACCCTCAGCCTGGACACCATCGTTTCTGTTTTATATCCGTCTGCAGGCCAATGAGTCTATCTCACCATTGGCTACTCAGCCCTTTTGCCTGCAAACCAATTTTGCTGACCATACGTATGTCTGTTTTCAGGCTGCCTCAACCGAGTATGACGCCTATTTGAAAACCAGTCTGCAAAAAACCATGAACCGTTTGGATCCAGATGACCCCATCGTCTGGCTTGATGAATCCAATGTGTATTCCAACATCTCCCAGGGGCTGGGCATTTTTGCTGCTTATGCTGAACGGATCATACGTTATAACGATGAAGCGCACGAATGATCCTTTGTTGAAAGCCCTGATGCTTCTGCTGATGGTGAATTGTTATACCCTGATTCATGGCCAGGAGAGAGAGTCAGTGTTTGAAAGGAATGTGGCAGATAGTTTGAAGCGTGTAGAATTAAAACCGGTAACGGTCGTTGAACAGGGGCGTAGCAGACATACTTCCCGCTATGTATATACCAAAGATGATTTGGCTGGACAAATCAGTGTCATCGGTGAACCTGATGTGCTGCGGTTTGTCGGCAGTCTCCCAGGTGTGATTCAAGGTATGGAAGGTTGTTTGGGTTATTATGTCAGGGGTGGCAATAACAGTAATAACCGTATTTTATTGGACGATGTGCCTGTGTATGGACCCACGCATTTATACGGTTTGTTTTCATCCTTTCATCCTGACATTGCCACGACAGTCAATTTCTTTCAAGGCGGATTCCCCGCTTCAACGGGTGACTACCTCTCTTCTCTGAACCAATTACGCAGCCGGGAACCGAACAATGACTGGCGTGGTTCTGTTTCACTTTCTCCTTACATGCTGGGAGGATCTGTCTACGGCGCTACACCAGATACCACTTGGGGCCTGGTATCGGCCGTCCGTTTGTCACCGCTTCAACTTGAGTATGACCTGTTTAGAAAAGTCAGTGGAACGTCCGTTCGTTTGCAACCACAAATGGGAGATGCCTACGTGAAGGTAGCTTATCGGCCCCGTGTTAACCATCAACTATCCCTTAGTGGCTATTACAGCAATGACTACACCTGTTTTGACAATGGTGAAACAATGATTGCCTTTAATTGGAACAACGCACACGTGAGGGCTGCCTGGGACTATCAACCTTCTCCACGCTTCAGTTTCAAAACATTGGCTTATGTTAATCATTTTCATTCCGCCCAACAACAACGCTATTCGGGTAGTGACGGTGACGTAAAGACTGATCTAAGGATGCGTACAGGACTGGATGAGGCTTACCTGTCAACGAACACCCATTACATGGCTGGAAAATGGGCTATTCAAGCCGGCCTTTCTGGAACACTACGTCGATTTACACCGGCAGCCGGTCGTCAGATGGTGGGCAGAGAAGCGATGAATACCTTGGGTGACACGTCTTTCGTAGCTAATATGGCGCTTTATTCAGACATCATGTATACAAGTGACAATCTTAGTGTTGTGGCTGGCTGTCGTCTGACTTGCCTTTCAGGATCTATCGTCCGATGGTTGCCCGATGTTCACGGCAAAATAACCTATTCCCCCTTTTTGGGTTGGGGATTGGTGGGCTCCTATGACCGTATGCATCAAACCAGTCATACGCTTGAAGGTTTACCGACAGGTTGGTCCATCGACCTGATGGTGCCAGCCTCCAACCTGCTTCCTCCAGAGTCGGCTCATCAGTGGTATGCGGGGCTGTTTTGGCAATCTGGTCCCTGGTTGTTATCAAGTGGTGCTTATTACAAAACCATGCGACAGCTGGTCAGTTACATCAATCCAGTTGCCCTTTTTAGCCTCCAGCAAGTCGATTGGAGAACGGAGGTTACAACAGGTGAGGGAAGGAGTTATGGCTTGGAAACCCGTCTTGAACGGACATCGGGCCGTTTAAAGGGGGCGCTTTCCTATACACTTTCCAAAACCGATCGTCGTTTCGAGGCGATCAATGAAGGTCGACGTTACCCATTCAAATTCGATCGAAGACATAACCTGAACTTTGACCTTCGGTTTACGATGAAGCAGACTGACCGTTCCAGGCAGCTGCTGTCTGCCGGCCTAAGTTACGCATCAGGTCATTATGAAACCATTCCTGTCGGCTATTATGAAGGTGTGACAACCCCTTACTGGAACTTGATTGATGCCAGTTTTACCAATGCGGAGATGCATAAACAGGTGTATTTCCGCCAACAAATGAGTAGAGTCAATAGTTATCAGTTACCTGACTATATTAGGGTAGACTTGGGTTATACCCTTCGCTCAAAGGGACGTAGTTGTACCCGTGAACTGACACTTGGCGTCTATAATGTGCTCAATCGCCACAATCCTTACCTCGTGTTTTTTGAAAAAGGTGCCTGGCAACAGCTCAGTCTTTTGCCTTTCTTGCCTTCCGTTCAGTATGGCCTTTTTTTCTAAAGGTTTGAAACAATCCTCCAAATTCCTGCGACAGGTTTCCAATATGGGAGTCTGTGGTTTATTATACGGAAATTGGTCGGACAAAAGGTGTTACCTTCGTGGCAACCGATCAGTTACTCATGAAACGACACCTTTGCCTTAAACGACACTATCACCTGGCTTTGTTGCTGGCTGCGGCAACCTTGGTATTACCCGTCAGCGCTCAAATCAATTTCCCAATGGGTAGTTCTTTCCGTTACCTGAAAGGAAACCAGACAACGATGAACGTGAGTGAACTGATGGGCGCCAACCTTGATGTCAGCAGCTGGGCCACGAGTAATGCACCGTTTCGTTATGGTGATGGCAATGGCGGAACCGTGCTGTCAGATATGCAGGGTAGCTATACGACCGTATTTTTACACACGACATTTACGGCTGAACAGGTTGAAAAACTGACCACCGTCGACTTGGGTGTTAATTACGATGACGGCTTTGTCGTGGCCATCAACGGGAAAACGGTGCTCAGTGTCAATGCACCTTCCACGCTCAGTAAGTCTTCCATAGCGTTGGCTAACCACGAATGGGCAGTGGCCGAATCGTACACCCTTAATGTGGCCGACCTGAACTTGGTCAATGGTGGCAATACGTTGACAGTTATGCTGTTGAATGTTTCTTTGAACAGCTCGGACTTTTATTTTGATATGAGTTTGTCGGCCTCACCACCCATGCCGGCTTTTCCCCATGAGGCCAATGTGCTGTTCAGCCAAAAGGCCGGTTTCTACACCAGCCCTTTTATCCTGACTTTGACCTCACCCATCGAAGGGTGTACCCTCAAATACACCATTGATGGCAGCGATCCTGGCACCTCTTCGACCGCCGTAAGTGTCAACACCAGCTCTGTTAACATCACGATCAACCCTTCGCTGAATATTGGTAGAGGAACCACACCAGCCTATGTGGTCAGAGCTTGCCTCACAAAAACCGGCTACAAGCCCTCAGCGGCCCTTGCTCACACGTACGTATTTTTAGACAAGGTTAAGAGTCAGGCACACCCGGGAGCCCCCTGGCCAGGTTACAACGTCAATGGCCAGTCGCTTGATTACGCCATGGCCAGCGACGTGGTCAACAACGCCACGTATGGGCCTCAACTGGAAAAGGCCCTCAAGCAAATCCCCACGATATCGGTGAACACCGATATGGCCAACCTCTTTAGTGTGGCCACCGGTATTTACGTGAATGCCGAAAAAGGGGGGCGCGCCTGGGAGCGGCCTTGTTCCATCGAACTGATTGATGCCAACGGGGTACAACAGTTTCAAATCAACGCGGGATTGCGCATCAGAGGTGCCGCCAGTGCCAAACAGAAAGAAAGCGCTAAGCGGGCGTTTCGTTTTTACTTCAGGGACGAGTATGGTGCAAAAAAATTAGAATACCCCCTTTTTGGTACGGAGGGTGCGACGACCTTCGACTGCATCGATCTTCGTTGCGAGCAAAACTATTCCTGGAGCAAGGATGGTGATGCCCACAACAATTTCATCACAGACATCTACAGCCGGGACATGCAAGGCAAGATGGGACAGCCCTATAAGCGCGGTCGCTACTACCACCTTTATCTGAACGGGATGTATTGGGGGCTTTACCAAACCGATGAGCGGGCCGAAGCCAGTTATGCGGAAACCTATTTTGGCGGTGAAAAGGAGGACTATGATGTCATCAAGGTCAATTCTGATGGATGGCCTTACTTCAACGAACCCACCGATGGCAACATGGATGCCTGGACGGAATTGTGGACTAAATGCGTAACAGGTTTTGCCTCCAATTCAGCTTACCTGGCTCTGCAGGGCAAACATTCAAACGGGAGCCTCAACCCGATGGGTAAGTCGCTGGTAGACATTGACAACTTGATAGATTACATGCTCGTCATTTTTTATACCGGTAATTTTGACGCGCCCGTTTCTGCCTGGTATGGCGATGATATGCCCAACAACTTCTACGCCGTTTACAATCGTAACGATTATTCCAAGGGTTTCCGCTTTATGGCCCATGATTCAGAACATAGTATGTTTCCTGATCCGGTGAACATCAACGACGGCATACAAGAAAACAGGGTCAACCTGGGCAGCAAAGGGTTGATGAACATCACGAGCGTGAGTGCATTTAATCCCCAGTGGTTGCATTACAAGCTTTCCATGAACCCTGAATACACGTTGCGTTTTAAGGACAGGGCCTACAAACACTTTAGTAGGGGTGGGTTGCTCACGGCTCAACAAGCACCTTTGTCCTATCAATCCAGGCAGGCCGAGATAGACTACGCTGTGATTGCTGAATCAGCCCGTTGGGGCGATGCAAAACGCAGCACATCGTTTACAAAGCAAGACTGGCTGAAATTCCTTCAAAGCCTTTACGACCGATTCTTCCCTGCCAGATCGGATATTGTAAAGCAACAGCTGATCGACGAAGGGCTCTTTCCCAACCTCGCAACGCCGTTGGTTAAACTGAACGGAGGTTCTGTCTATGCGGAATATCAACGTTTTTATACCAATTTGACCGTCACGTTGACCCATCCGGACAATGCAACTTCAGGTGCATTGTATTATACCCTTGATGATACAGATCCACGCAACTTTGGTGGAACGATTAATCCCACATCCACCTTGGTAGTGGGAAGTGCAAGCCTGGCCATCGACAATACCACAGTCATCAATGCGCGCATTTTTAACAGCGGCAATTGGGGACCGCTTAAACGGTTGTTGTTGAGCAAAGCCACTGAGGATTACGCCAATCTGAAAGTGACGGAAATCCATTATCATCCGGCCGATACGTTGATTGACAGTGGTGTAGTGGGAGGCGAACAGTATGAGTTCATTGAATTTAAAAACATAGGTAGCAGCCCCATCGATCTGACTGGCCTGCGATTGGATTCGGCCGTATATCATCCTTTTCCCGATTATACTGTGCTGAATCCGGGGGGCTTCTATGTAGCCGCCTTCAAGCCCAACCGTTTCTATACCCGCTACAAGCGATACCCCACAGCCTCCTTTTCCAAGAATTTTGCCAACAGCGGAGAAACGGTGGTGCTAACCGACAGGCAGAACAAAAAATGGCTGCTATTTACCTACGATGACAGTGATCCATGGCCCACTTCGGCTGATGGTAATGGGTATACGCTAACCGCTTGTGAAACAAATCCTACCGGCGATCCCAATGATCCCAGCTATTGGATGGCGTCGTCCTCGAAAAACGGCAGTCCTTTTGCCGACGATCAAAATGCCTTGGTTGCCCTGAACGATCTACCAGCCGCCAGCACGCTTGTCAAGCTCTATCCCAATCCCACAGACGGCGCTTTCTTTATCAACACCGCCACCAATGAACCATACACCATTCAAGTGTACGATTTACAGGGCCGCCTAGTCGTGCAGGCCGACGGATCAACATCGTCAGTGGTCGATTTGAGCAAAGAGGCCCTACCTTACGGCCTTTACCTGGTCAAACTTCAATGGGCTACCCATTCGGAAAGGCACAAAGTGGTGTATACCCGGTAAGCGGATAGCGGTTACCTGTTGCGGGTGCAAATCGTACAATGTTTGAGCAATGTCGCAATTTTTGATGGTACTGTGAACAAAAGGTTGATTCCTGCCGTTTTTAGTGACAGTATACGCCTTTTGTTTAAACCAATACCATCGCGCCATGAGAAAACACCTGTTGATTGTCGCCTTGCTAGGCTTGTTGTCCCCGCTAGCGGCAGAGAACCTGACCATTTGCCAAGCCTTTGAGAAACTACTCAACCATGCCGATGATTTTAAACCGCTTATGGGAGGCGAAGATGAAGCCAATCCTTTTCTAACTAAATCAACCATACAGGTAGAGGGCGCTACGTCTTCTCGCATTATGGAGGGCATAGGCAACACAACAT
>JAAYBL010000280.1 GCA_012718945.1 Bacteroidales bacterium | reverse complement strand
CAGGGGAAATAAGGACACTTGATAGGACTTGACGTCCATTTGGTAACGGCTTTCTCCTTGGTAGACCTTGAAGTAGGCATAATAGGGATTGGCCCTGTTATAGACATTGATGAGGGAAAACAAAAGCTCGGACGACTTGAACGGGCCTGGCTGGAGTCGGCAACGGGCGGTCAGGTCAAGCCGATGGTATGGGGGGAGCCTGAATCCGTTGAACTGATCGTAATCGCTCATGACCTGGCCCATCAGAAAGCATCGGCCTGATGGCAAGGTGAGGTTGCTGCCGGAGGCAAAGACCCATTGTCCTCCTATGTTCCACTGTTTGTTGATGGTGTAGGTCAACTGGAGGTTGACATCGTGGGGTCTGTCGTTTTTATTGTTAAACCAGGCGCCTTGCATGATGGTCGGAAAGGAGCGTCGTGATTTGGCATAGGAGTAGGCAAGTTGGCCTTCCCAGGCTCCGTAATGGGTTTCAAATGAGCAATCGATGCCGTATGCGAACCCCTTTCCCTGATACAACAGTGCCTCCAGGGGCAGTGTGGCAATGTCTTCGGTCAACAGATTGAAGAGCAGCAGGTGGTTCATTTTCTTGCCATAGGCTTCAACGGAGAACCGCAGGTTATCGTTGCTGAACGCATACCCGAATGAGAGTTGTTGGGCTGTTTCGGGTGCCACGCCGGCCATGGAGGGTACCCAAAGGTCAAAGGGCAATGGAACGGCTCCCAGGCCGGCCAGGTGGACCTGCTGGTCGTTCAGGGAGAGGGCGGCGTTGAAGGTCTGGGAACGGTTGGGCTTGAACGCCACGGAAACAATGGGTGATGCGTTGAACCAAACCTTGGTTTGGGTGGCGTTTGTTGCATTGGCCGTAAACCGCAAACCGGCATACACATGCCAACGGTCGTCAAGGCTGACATACTGGTCACCCAGGTAGAGACTGACGAGCGTATTGTCGAACGATCGCCTGACGTCTATGGTGTCTGTTTCGTAATCGGTATGGATATCCAGGGGGGTGGTTTGTTGGCCGGATACGCTCATGCCTGCGTGGAGAGTGTGCTTGTCGAAGGGGCGTTCCCAGTGGGTTTTGATGGTTCGCTGCCAGAAATCGCTCTTGCTGCGCAACGAGAACGTCAACAGGTCGCCGTCAAACCCGGCCTGGGTCTTGCCATCGGATGCGCTGAATTGCCACGTGCCTCCCTGCTGTGTCTGATGGGTCAACTGGATCTGGAGGCTGCCATTGCCCCAGTTGCTGGAGGCTACATACGCCTGACTGCCTTCGGTCACGTTGAAATCGTCTTCACCGGTGTACCAGGCCAACGACAGGGTGGTGGATGGATTGACCAGGAAAGCGACCGTGCCGTTCAGGTCATAAAACTGGTAGGGATGGGTTTTGAAGTAGTTTTGTTGGTCGCTGATAAAGGGCGAAGAGGCCCAACCGAGTGCCTGGAGGTAGCTTTTTCTGGCACCTATATTAATCAGCAAACGGCCGTCCGCCAGTCGTTCCAGCCAGGCCAGCGTTGAGCTGATGGTACCGAGTTGGACGGTTAGGCCTTGATTGGTCGGTCCTGGTACGGCTGATTTGACATCGATGGTGGACGCCAGGCGGCCTTGGCGATTAACGGGCGCATGGCCTTTATACACATCCACACGACTGGTTGTCAGCGGATTAAAAACAGAAAACAGGCCCATCAGATGGTTGGGATTCATCAACTCCATGCCGTCGAGCAGGAAGAGGTTGTGCCCTGCCCCACCGCCTCTGACATACAGGCCGCTGTTGCCTTCACTGACCGACTGTACGCCTGACAATTGTCTGACAGCTTGCAACACATCGGCTTCTCCCATGAGGGCTGGCATGGATGTGATCTGATCGATAGACAGGCGTTCAGTGCCTGAAAACGTGCCATCCAACCGGCGCTGCTGGTCTTGTACGACCTGCACTTCCTTAAGTTGGACGTTGATCGTATCTTTTTCTTGCACAAATGCGGTGTCCTGACCAAAAGCCAGGAAACACCGCATTAGTAGTGTAATCGTAAGAAGTGACTGTTTCATGGTGCCAATCCGGCACTTATTCTGCAAGGTTGTAGTTGGTCATCATGTCATTCACAAAGCTTGTCCAGGCGGCTTTCAAATCGTTGAAGCCGGTTTGGAAGAAGCTATCATCCATGGCTGATCCATCCTTGAAGGCAAATTTAATGCCGAGTGAGGGATAGGTGACCAACTCTTCCTGTTGGGTTTCCATATTATACCTGTAGTCGGTTTCTTCGCCTCTATAGAAGTTCAGTTTGGCAATGGCTTCTACGTCGTCAGCATACAACAGCACCACTTTGATGTGTTCGTTCATAACAGTACACATGAGATCAATCACTTCTTCTTGTGATGCTACTGGGGTATTACCCATACTTTCCATGTTTTCCATCATTTTGGCGTAGGCCATTTTGCCAACAGCTTTGAGGTTACCCAATTGGACCTGTGCATCAACTTGATTGATCATGTCAATTGCCAATTCATTTTTCAATTGGGCGTAGGGGAACGTGCCTGTCATGTCGAAACCGCCCTTGAAAAAGTCTTTTTTCTGGTAGCCGAAGCCAAAATCCCAGGTGATCT
>JAAYBL010000279.1 GCA_012718945.1 Bacteroidales bacterium | reverse complement strand
TATATTTATGCCCAGACGCAAAGGGATACCGATGTAATGCAGCTCACGGTCGAGGGTGAATGTGGAGGTGCCGGAAAGACCTTCCGTTCTGGAAAAGAGGTAGGTATAACTCAGGCCGGTTTGGATTTCCAGCCAACGGTTCAAGGGTAGACTCACCGACAAGCCCATCGTGAGGGGCATGGCGTATGTGGCATCGTAATTGCTGAGGCTGGAAGCCCGTATATTGGTGGGGGCTGTCCAATCGTTACGGGAACTTTCGGCGGTACGCAAGGCCATGGGGGCGCCCTCCAGGACGTTCAGCCCATTGTTGTACGTGTTTCCTTTGGCTAATAAGGGGTTGTTTCCCTGGTTGGTGTTGACAAAGGATAAGAGTCGATTGCCGCTACTCAGGTTGAGGCCGGCCAGCATTTTTTCTTTTTGTCGTTGCTTTTTGGTTGCTCTGGCTCTGGCGTAGGCTTCTTCCACACTGATACTGTTGCCGGTATTCAAGGCCAGGAAGTGGGATGGATTGAGCTTCTCAAGGGTTTCCCGATTGGTGGTGTTGGTTGTTTCCGAAGCGGCCTCGTTGGACTCGGTTTGCAGGATGCTGGGCGCAGTCGGTTCTTCTACGGTCTGGATATGAGTCGGTGTAACCAGTCGTTCGGTCACGAAAGGTTTGGAGTTGGCTGGCGCTTTGGGGGTGGTCAAAGCTTTTTGCACTGCGGGTGGCACATCAAACAGGGCCAACGTGTCTGTGGGCTGGTTGAGCGGAGTGGGCAGCAGGAACAGCAACGCCAGGGAGGCAGCGGCAGCCAAACCGGCCGACCACCAGGTGAGAGGTCGAGGCTGATGGAAGGGCGGTGCCTCAGCCACGTATCCGTTTAGCTTGGATTGGCAAATACGGCGCAATGCGGCGTCTCCCAGTACTTCCGTACCGAAAAGCGCGTCGAAATCGGGCGCCTGGGCTTCAAAACCGTCCAGTTTTGCCTTGATGGATCCTATGTCTTCCCTTTTTGTCATTGTTCACACGTATGAGGCCAGCATGTTTTGCAACAATTGCTTGGCCCTTGTCAGGTACACCCTGGAGGAGCTTTCGGTGATGCGCATCTGCTCCGCAATTTCCTTGTGGGAATACCCCTCGACGACGAATAAGTTGAAGACCGTTCGGTAGGTGTCCGGCAGGCGTTGGATGATGGCGACCAATTCGCTGGCCTGCAGCCGTTCAAGCACCCCGAAATCGGCGTCGCTCAAGGCGTACGCTTCTTCGATGGGTTGGCTGTACCCTTCATCCGCCTGCTTGCGCACATGTTCCAAGGCTGTGTTGACCATGATGCGTCTGACCCAGCCTTCGAACGATCCTTTGCACTCAAAGTCGTCGATGTGGGAAAACACTTTCAGGAAACCGTCGTGCAACAGATCCTTCGCTGTCTCCCTGTCCTTGCAATACCGCAAACACACACCCATCATCTTGCCTGCGTAGGTCTCGTAAAGGAGCCTCTGCGCCTTACGGTTGCCTTGCTTGCAATCCTCGATGAGTTGTTTTTCGGTGAGTGTGGTATCAGCCATCAGACACTATATAGATGAAACGCGGGTAAAAACGTTACAAAGGAAGTAAAAAAAGGTGAGTGAAGTGGTATAAAAATGGCCTGAATCTTGCATTGAGCAGGCTGGAGATTGATATTTAAAAAGTTATCGGAGTGGGTGAAACACTGCGATGGGAATGCAAAAGTACTCCATAATTCCATGGTTGAAAGTGAAAATTGCTTAAAAGTTAATACATGATAATTGGAGTACGAATAAACTAGGGATATATTACGTTGAAATTAATAGCAAAATGCCATGGTTGTAGGCTATGATGTATCAAAGATGATATGTTGTGTCTCCTGTTTTGTGTAGATAGTAGAATAGGGCTGTTAACTTTGATATGGAAACAGGGTTTATGATAATTAATGGTACACATGGAATAAATGACTCGTCAGAAATAACGTCATTTGGTCCAAGTGGTAGAACAACGCCCTAGTTATTAGAATGATAAAAGAAGTATTCTATGAAAAATAGTAAAATGATTATAAGTATATTCACTTTTTTAGTTGGATATTTTGTAGTCGTATTTTCTCAAAATCTGGATTCTTTACCACAACAAGAAAGGGATTCCTTATTAATTTTAACGGCTAAAAATGTGGTTTTGAAATATGGGCCTGGATATTATAGAGACAATAAACTACCAACAATCAAAAGAGGACAGAATCCACCTAAAGGAATGCAAAATCCAACAGGAAAGGATGCAAACCGTGGGTATTATGATGTTGTTTTTTACTATAATACAAACAAAGAACTGCTTGAGTATGATTATGCCTATTGGGTTAAGATTTGGTCAGATACCGGCAAACCAAGTATTGTGGTCTTTGGTAATGGAATGGCGAAGATTATTCCTGAAGTCGATTTGCGAAGTAGCAAAACAGTAAACCAAGTACCCTATCAGCAAGTAGATGAATGGCAAAGAAAACACATAAAAAGATCTCTTAAAAAAGAGAATGATAGGGAGGGGGCAGAATGATTAGAATTGATTTTCGGGTTACTAAGGGGGCACTAAAATCCCTTATGTTCATTTTTCTGAATTCTCTTTGTCTTAATGCATTTTCTCAAGATTTGGATTCATTGCATCAGCAGCAAAGAGACTCTATTTTGATTGAAGTAGCAAAAGATGTTGTATTAAAGTTCGGACCGGGTTATTATAGAGAATATAAGCATCCTGTCATTAAACGAAGGCAGGTCCCTCCCCTAGGGAAGATTAACTTGACCGGAGATAATGCTTATCGTGTTTTTTATGAGGTAATCTTTTTCTACGATAAGACAAAAGAGCTATTAGAATATGATTTTGCTGCAAAGGTGAATATATGGGGTGACACCCATGAACCAATCAATGTTTTATTTGGTAATGGTTTGGGAAAAAATATTTCTGAAATTAGTCTTCGAAGTACTGGTGATGAAATTAACCAGGTGCCTTATCAACAGGTTGATGAACGGAGAAGAGAACGTATTAAAACCTTACTCGAAAATGACGAAAAGGAGTTGGAAGAATGAATGTTGGCCGAGTGGGATATAAATGGGCATGCTCAGGCAACTGTGGTCGTTCACCAACTCCCGATTGCAGCTCCTGCAGGACGACACCGACAGCTACCTGGCCGGCAACCTTCAGCTGTACTCCCTGGAAAGTTACAAAAAAGGCTACCTATTCGGGTAGCCTTTTTTAGTAGAGTTTGCGGATGGTCAACCACGCTTGTCCATGCCCATGCGCTGTTGGCCTTGGATTTGCAGGCCTTTGCCGTTGCACTGTTTGGTTTGTTTACCGAAACCTTTGCCCTGGTTGCCCTGGTCCTGTTGGAGACCTTGACGTCTGTGGCCTTGCCTGGCGTCGGAGAAAGCTTTGGCGTTGTTCCGATTGAAGCCCCTGCCATTCAGGTGTCGTGGGTTGTCCCGGCGATTGGATCGTTGGGCGATGAGATTGGTGTACTTTTCCTTTTGGTACCCTTTGAGGACGGAGGCGATGTCTTTGGTTAACTTTTCATCGAAGGGTTTACCAGCATAGGAGCGGTGGATTTTTAGCACCTTCAAGGCTTGCTTGTCACTGAGGTCAAGGGCTTTGACCAGGCGTTCAGTTTGAGCGAAGGCCCTTTGTTCGGGCGAGAGAGCTGGCGTCTTGAAAGACGGAGCATTGTTGTGGAAACGGGTGGCGGGTTGAGCCAACAGGCTGCCGCTGACGGTCAATAAAGCGACCATGAGAAGGGACATGTTTGTTTTCATAAGGCGAAACAGTTTTGAGGGTTAGTGTTTGTTTGTCTTGTTGTCTCTTGGAATCAAATCGGTCCCCTTTGTTTAATGGCTCATGGGGCAATGTGCTGATATTTAATATTTAATAGGGATTTGCGGTCTGTATTTTCCGTTCACCGATGATTTTGAACCATTGCCCCCTGTGCGGCAAACCTGCCACTCATTTTGACGCTGCCTTCCAAAAAATATGTACTTTTACGCTCTGAATCCGGCCGGTTGACCGGACGCTAACGAAAAGCTTTTAGATAGACATGGGAGCAATCAAATGGATAGGTGGCGTGATCGGCTGGGCCACCGGCGGCATCCTGGGTAGCATTATTGGCTATACCGTGGGGTCGTTGATTGATGGAGCCGTCAATAAAACACCGTCTCAGGGGAGCGACAGTTATGCCGGTGAGCCGGGACGTCGCCAACGACCCGTCACGATGGAAGGTGATTTCGGCGTGAGTTTGCTGGTGTTGTCGGCTGCCGTGATGCGTTCCGACAAGAAGGTGGTCAAAGCCGAACTCGATTTTGTCAAGACTTTCTTCGTACGAAATTTCGGCGAGGTCAAGGCCAGGCAGTACATCCTCATGCTCCGTGACCTGCTCAACCAGCCCTACGATCTGAGGGCCGTATGTCAGCAAATCAGGCAGTACATGGATCATGCCTCCAGGACCCAGTTGGTGCATTACCTCTACGGCATTTCCATGAGCGACGGCCAGGCGCATGCCAGCGAGCTGGAACAAATTCGCCTCATAACCAGCTGGCTGGGGATCTCGGAAGCCGACCATGAATCCATCAAGGCGATGTTTGTCAAGGATGAACTGAGCGCGTACAAAATCCTGGAAATTTCCAAGGACGCCACCGACGAGGAGGTTAAGAAGGCTTATAAGAAGATGGCTGTCAAATACCACCCGGACAAGGTTTCCCACCTGGGCGAAGATGTACAGAAGGCAGCCAATGAGAAATTCAAGGAGGTGAATCAGGCTTACGAATCCATTAAAAAACAGCGGGGTATGAATTGATTTGTTGCTATTTTTCAAAAAAAGTGACAAATTAGTTGTTCAATTAGTTTTCTCCCCTTACTTTTGTGCCCAAACAACGATACTCGACTATGAATTCTATCATGCGTACCAATTGGTGGTGGCTCCGTAAACTTCAACAACGATGGTGAGGTAAGGAACCCGTGTACGCATATCAGATATCGAAC
>JAAYBL010000278.1 GCA_012718945.1 Bacteroidales bacterium | reverse complement strand
TGGGTGAATGTGCCCTTTTCGATGGGATACGTTTGTATGGGTTTTTCCTGACAGGCCGTCAACAGTAAGCCGGCCAGGAGCATGTAGGCGAACTGTTTCATGACTTGGCTTTCTTTTTGTCCTTTTTCGAGGGCTGGGCAAAAGGATCGGTCAGGGCTACCTGATCGCCTTCCTTCAGTCCTTTGGTGATGACCACATAGTCGGTATTGCTGGCGCCAGTTTCCACAACAACCTTGGCATAACCACTGCCTGTCTTTTTAAAGACATATTCTTCCACCCCATCGCTCATAATGGCATCCAATGGCACATACAGCACGTTTTCCAATTTATCGACCAATATGCGGCAACTCACTGTCATACCCGGCAACAAGTGTCTGCCACCCCCTTTGATCAGGATTTCAACAGGAAAGACTTTGATCTTGTTGCTCCCCTCTTTATTGATGGCCAGGTTGGCCACTGAAATGACCTCTCCCTTATACAAACTATCGGAGAAAGCATCTGGCTTCATTTCCACCTGCAGGCCTTTTCTGATTTTGGCGATGTCCACCTCATTGATTTGTACAGTAGCCTTGAGTTTCGAAAGGTCGGGCAGCTGAATCAAAGGAAAGCCGGTCCAGGTTTGATCACCTACCTGAAATTTGTTGCCGCTGTTCCCATTCCTGGCAATGATGGCAATGCCGGGTGAAGGGGCTTTCAGCATCAACATGTCGAGCGTTTCATAGGCTTCCTTCAACCGTTCCCTGTCTTGCTCAATGGCCAGGTTTTTCTGTTTGATTTCCTCGTTTTGTATCCGTATGGTGTTGTCGATCTGTTCTTTAGCCCTGACCAAGGCGATATCGGCCTTTTCCAGGTTTAGTTCAATTTCCTTCTTGCGGATATCAGCCTCATAACCAGCCGATTCCAACTGAATGCGGGAGATTTCCTGGGCAATACGGGATACTTCGTAATCGGCCTTGAGTGATTCCAGGTCGGATTGTTGCTGAGCCTTGAGTTTAACCATTTCGGCCAGCTCCATCTCCACCCTGGCTTCGGCCTCTACGATGGCTTTTCTCACTTCAGCCGGGTCGAACACCAGCACGGTGTCGCCGGTTTTCACCTCGCTGCCATCTTTGACAATGTGGGTGATTTTAAGGGATCCATAGCGCCAGGAAATGTTGGGGGACGATATGTTGATCGATTTGATGGCTTCCACATCGCCACTCTCATAAACATCCAGGTACAGTGTGCCCTGGGCAGCCTTACCGATGGGTACTTCCTGTGTTTCCTTTTTGGAGCAAGCGGTCGTCAGCAACAGGGCCAACAGCGGCAGGCACCAGTGTTTGATGAACAAGGGGGTTGAAGGTCTCATCATAACTTATTCGATAACTATAATTATACTATTATCAGAGGAACCAGCATCCATCGTCTCCACACTGCCGCCCTGGGATAAGGGCTTACCTTCTTGCATTCTGTCGAACATAGACATCGGAGTGGATTGTATGGGGGCACTGTATTTTTTTACCAGGGAATCGGGAAGTCTGACAAGGTGCTTCACTCTGTTGGAGGGTGGTTTAATCAAGGATACGTCTTCCTTACCCGTCAATCCGGCCACAATAACAGCCAACTTGGGTGACGTGGTTCCTGTGATAACCTGACGTTGTTCGTAGTGTTTGCCTTTTTTGACATATACCACTTTGAGGCTATCCACATCGAACAAGGCCAACTGGGGCAGTACAATGACATTGGGCACGCGTTTGAGGAAAATGCGGCAATCAACACTCAGACCTGGTTCTGGCAGGGTTGTGGCACTATCAATCGAAGCCTCGATGTCGAACACTTTAACCTTCGACGTACGGGAAATCGGTCGGCCTATGGGTGTCATGGAGGTTATACGCCCCCAGGCTTTCTTGCCTGGCATGGCATCGAAGGTAAATTCGATGGAGTCGTTCATATTCAGTTGTTTGAACTGCGTTTCGGTGGCTTCCATCTTCACCTTCATGTGTTTCAGATCGGGGATCATGATCAATGGCATACCAGACCAAGCTTGATCGCCTATCTTGATTTTCTCGCCCGTCAACCAGGAATCCGACCAGACAGCCAACCCTGACTGGTTGGCTTTGAGCGTGAGTTCGTCCAGTTTATCCTTGGCACTTTGTACCCGGTTGGTCCACCGTTGTATCTGCAGTTCTTGCTTACGCAGCTGTGACTGGTTGATGGTTTCCAGGGCTTTGAGCTTCTTGTTGA
>JAAYBL010000277.1 GCA_012718945.1 Bacteroidales bacterium | reverse complement strand
GAAGGCTTCAGTGGCAGTTCATCGGTCAAGGATCTGGAAACCATGTTACAACTCACCCACCTGCACTTCACTGCACCACGCAAGGATGATCAAGCCTATGACCGCTTTATACGCATGGCCCATACGGCACTGGAAAATGCAGCACTTGACCCCGCAAACGCTTTTAGCGACTCGATAAACGCCATCATGTACAACCACCACCCACGGTTGTTGCCCCAGAACGTCTCGACCATCGAACGCATTAATTATGAGACACTCTTCAAACGATACACCGAGCGCTTTGCCAATCCTGGAGACTTCACCTTCCTCTTTGTGGGTAACATCGACTCAGAAACATTCAAACCTTTGGTATCCAAATACCTGGGCAGCCTCAAGACAACAAAGAAACGGGAAAGTTGGAAAGACAACAACATCAGGCATGCGCAAGGCCCTCTGTACAGAGAAGTCGAGAAAGAGCTGAAAATCAAGAAGACAACCTGTTATATCCACTACCTGGCCGAACAGCCATACACTCTGGACAATATGCTTCAACTCAGCACCCTGGCCAACTTGTTGCGCCTACGTTACACCGCCACCATCCGGGAAGAAGAAGGGGGAAGTTACAGTGTGGGTGTACGTGGGACATCGAGCAATAAACCCTTGTCCATCGCCACCCTGGTGATTCAGTTTAACACAGACCCTGCCATATACAAACGGATGCTGGGCATCGTTCACCAGGAATTGGCCAAGATTGCAGAAAAGGGTCCCGATCCCGAAGAATTAAACAAGGTAAAACTCAACCTGCTCAAGCAGCAGTCTGAAAACAAGCAGGAAAATAGCTGGTGGATGCAGATCATCAATGAATACGACAGAGATGGTATTGACCACCTGACTGGCATGGAAGACCGTATCCAAGCCTTGGACGCTGCGTCCATCCAGGCCTTGGCCAAACGCTTCACAGACAGCAACAATGTACGTGAGATTATGTTAATGCCGGCTCCCTGACCTGTCAAGGAGACCAGAAGACATTCCGTCATGAACGAACAGCCTTAGGCTAGTTCGTTCTTGTCGGGGTAGTCGATGGTATAGTGCAAGCCTCGGCTCTCTTTGCGTTCCTGGGCTTGTTTGATAACCAGATAGCCTGTGTTGACGATATTGCGCAATTCACAGATTTCTTTGGACACAACGGAGCGGATGAACAATCGCTCCGTTTCCTTATACAGGATATCGAGCCTGTCAAGCGCCCGTTTCAAGCGTAAGTTGGACCGTACAATGCCAACGTAGGTACTCATGATTTGCCCCACTTCCTTTTGGCTTTGTGTGATCAAGACCATTTCTTCAGGAAGGCGGGTACCTTCATCGTTCCAGAAGGGGATGCGCTCTTCGAAGGTTAAGCCATCAACCAGTTTTTTAGCGTCACAAGCCGCCTTGTCCGCATAAACAATAGCCTCAAGCAAAGAGTTGGATGCCAACCTGTTGGCACCATGAAGCCCCGTACAGGCACATTCCCCTGCCGCATACAGCCGACGGATACTGGTTCTGGCATTGAGGTCAACGGTGATACCGCCACACAGGTAGTGAGCCGCCGGAGCCACAGGGATCAGGTCTTTTGTGATGTCAATGCCCAATGAAAGGCACTTTTCATAGATCATGGGGAAATGACGCTTGGTTTCCTCCGGATCTTTATGGGTCACATCCAGGCAAACATAATCATCACCCCGGCTCTTCATTTCCGTATCGATGGCCCTGGCAACAATATCCCTGGGCGCCAACGAACCACGGCTGTCATACTTTTGCATAAAGGGCAACCCATCTCTGGTCTTGAGCACGGCCCCATAACCCCGTAACGCTTCGGTAATTAGAAAAGAGGGACGTTCCACCGGATGATACAAGGCGGTGGGGTGGAACTGAACGAACTCCATGTGCTTGACAGCTCCCTTGGCTCTGTAAACCATGGCGATACCGTCTCCTGTAGCAATCATGGGATTCGTGGTTGTCTGGTAGATGGTGCCAATACCACCGGTCGCCATAAGTGTTGTCTTGGCCAGGAAAGTATGTATTTTCCGTGTCCGCATGTTCAGAATATAGGCTCCGTAACACTCGATGTTGTCCGAATGTCTGGTCACGTTTTGTCCCAAATGGTGTTGAGTCAGGATTTCGATGGCAAAGTGTTGACTGTACACATGGATATTGGGGTGGTTCTTAACCCTGTTGATCAACGCCTGTTGAATTTCGGCACCCGTGGAATCCTTGTGGTGCAGGATACGGAAATCGGAGTGTCCGCCCTCCTTGTGCAGGTCAAAATGCCCTGTCTCATCTTTGTCAAAGTCCACGCCCCACCGCACCAGCTGGTCGATCTCTTTGGGCGCTTCCTTGATGACCATCTCCACCACTTCCCTGTCGCAAAGGCCATCTCCGGCAATGAGCGTATCTTCAATGTGTTTGGCGAATTCATCGGTGGTTTTTGTCACCGAAGCGATGCCACCCTGGGCATAAAAGGTATTGGCTTCTTCCAAACCCGTTTTACAGCAAAGGGCAACCGTGCCTTTGTCGGCCACCTTAAGCGCAAAACTCATGCCGGCCAAACCGGAGCCAATAACCAGAAAATCATACTTCTTTACCATAACGCCTACTTTTAACAGACGGAGCCCGGCTTTTCGAAGCATTCGGGCTTCATATCCAGTAGCAAAGGTAGGGTTTTTACGGCTGCCATTATCGGTGGGTCGAATAAATATGTGTAACTTTGCGGCGATTTTGTAGCATCATTACCCCTGTCACCATGGATTATCGTTTCAAAGCCATCGAACAAAAATGGCAAAAAGCCTGGAAGACCAAGCAAACGTACAAAGTAGAGGTCAATCCCGACAAACCCAAGTATTACGTGCTCGACATGTTTCCCTACCCCTCGGGAGCAGGCCTGCATGTTGGACACCCCCTGGGCTACATCGCCTCCGACATCTTCGCCCGTTACAAACGACTAAACGGTTACAACGTCCTACACCCCATGGGGTACGACGCCTATGGCTTACCAGCCGAACAATACGCTATTCAAACAGGTCAGCACCCTGCCATCACGACGGCCCGCAATATTGCCCGCTACAGGGAGCAACTTGACAAGATTGGCTTTTCCTTTGATTGGGACAGGGAAGTGCAGACCTGTGATCCAGCTTATTATAAATGGACGCAGTGGGCTTTCATCCGTATGTATAATGCCTATTATGACTACGATGCTGCCCAAGCCAAACCCATCGAGGACCTGGTCAAAGCCTTTGAAAGCAACGGCAGTTACAAACCAGGTCAACAAGTTGCGTTGCTGAACGTAGCCTGTTCGGAAGAAATGGCCTTTACAGCTGCCGAATGGAAGGCCATGAACGAGGAGCAGCAACACAATGTTCTGATGAACTACCGACTGGCCTACCTGGGCGACTCCATGGTAAACTGGTGCTCGGCCCTGGGTACCGTATTGGCCAATGATGAGGTCAGCGAGGGTGTTTCCATTCGTGGAGGCCATCCCGTAGAACAAAAAGTCATGCGCCAATGGTGTCTTCGCATCTCAGCCTACGCCCAACGCCTGCGCGACGGACTGGACAACGTAGACTGGACCGACTCATTGAAAGAAACACAGCGCAATTGGATAGGCCGCAGCGAAGGGGCCGAACTGGTATTCAAGGTCAAAGACAGCGACAGTTCGTTCACTGTTTTCACCACCAGGGCCGACACGATTTTTGGTGTTACCTTTATGGTGCTGGCACCTGAAAGCGCGTTGGTATCCGAACTTACCACCGCCGCTCAAAAGGCAGAGGTAGATGCCTACCTGGCCTCGACCAAAAAACGTACTGAACGCGAACGCATAGCCGACAGGCGTGTCACCGGTGTTTTCTCCGGTTCCTACGCCATCAATCCCTTCACAAACGAAGCCATCCCCGTCTGGATCAGCGACTACGTCCTGGCTGGCTACGGCACGGGAGCCATCATGGCTGTACCCGCCCACGATGCCAGGGACTACGCCTTCGCCAGACACTTCAATTTGCCCATCATTCCCCTCATCGAGGGCGCCGATGTCAGCGAAGAAAGCTACGACGCAAAAGAGGGCATCATGATGAACTCGGGTTTCCTGAACGGATTGACCGTCAAGGAAGCCATTGAGCGCACCAAAACCTACGTGGCCGACAACAAGTTGGGCCGTATCAAGGTTAACTTCAGACTGAGGGACGCCATTTTCAGTCGTCAACGCTACTGGGGTGAACCTTTCCCTGTTTACTACAAGGAAGGTCGGCCATATATGTTGGATGAAAAAGATCTCCCACTGGAATTGCCAGAGGTTGACCGCTTCCTGCCCACCGAAAAAGGGGAACCTCCCCTGGGCAACGCTAAAAACTGGGCTACCAGCGAAGGCTATCCCCTTGAACTGAACACGATGCCTGGTTTTGCAGGCTCCTCGGCATACTACCTGCGTTACATGGACCCACACAACGACCAAGCCTTGGTCGACACAGCTGTCAACCACTACTGGAAGCAGGTTGACCTTTACGTGGGTGGTACCGAACATGCTACCGGTCACCTTATCTACAGCCGTTTCTGGAACAAATTTTTGTACGACCTTGGCGTCGTCTGTGAAGAAGAGCCCTTTAAAAAGCTCATCAACCAAGGTATGATACAGGGACGTTCCAATTTCGTGTATCGCATCAAGGACACGAATACCTTTGTTTCCTACAACCTGAAAGAGGCCTACGAGGTGACCCCCATTCACGTGGACGTCAACATCGTAAGCAACGACATACTCGATCTGGAACGCTTCAAACAATGGAGCCCCGACTACGCCAACGCAGAATTTATCCTGGAAGATGGCCGCTACGTTTGCGGTTGGGCCGTGGAAAAAATGTCCAAGTCCATGTACAATGTGGTCAATCCCGACGACATCGTGGAACGTTACGGAGCCGACACCCTGCGTCTCTATGAAATGTTCCTGGGTCCGGTTGAACAATCCAAACCTTGGGACACCAACGGCATCGACGGCGTCAACCGTTTCCTGCGTAAACTTTGGAGCCTCTGCACCTCGGAAGAGGACTTTAGTTTCAGCAACGCCGAACCCACCCCTGAAGAATTGAAAGCCCTTCACAAACTCATCAAAAAAGTCAGCTGGGACATTGAACACTTCTCGTTCAACACTTCCATCAGCGCTTTTATGATCTGTGTGAATGAACTGGCCACGCTCAAGTGCAACAAGCGCGCCATACTGGAGCCCCTCATCATCTTGTTGGCACCCTTTGCCCCCCATTTCAGCGAAGAAATCTGGGAAGCCCTGGGACACACCGACTCCGTTTGCGACGCCACCTGGCCCACCTGCAACGAAGCCTACCTGGTAGAGGCCAGCATCAATTACCCGATTTCATTCAATGGCAAAACCCGCTTCACGCTTGAGCTGCCGGCCGATACCGACAACGCTGCCATCGAAGCAGCGGTGATGGCTCACCCGGCCTCTCAGAAGTGGCTCGAAGGGAAAAATCCCAAAAAGGTGATCATTATTCCAAAGAAAATCGTCAATATTGTCGTCTAATACCTGAACGGCCATGTCGAACAAATTCGCGATAGACAGCGTCAAGGAGTACATTACCATTGTTGTTGGACTGGCCTTGTATGCCCTGGGGTGGACAGGCTTCCTGCTACCCCATGAGATAACCACGGGCGGCGTCACCGGTATTGGTGCTCTATTGTACTACGCCAAGGATATACCTGTAGCCGTCACCTACTTATCCATCAACCTGGTACTGCTGTTTTTATCGGTTAGAATCATCGGCTGGAAGTTTAGCCTTCGCACCATTTTCGGTGTTGCTACGTTGACCGTTTTCCTCAGCGTTGCTCAAAAACTGATTACCAAACCCATCCTGGTCGATGAGCCCTTCATGGCCTGTGTGTTGGGAGGCGTGTTCGCCGGTGTAGGTATAGGCGTCGTCTTCACGGCCAATGGCAGCACAGGAGGTACCGACATCATCGCCATGATTGTCAACAAATACCGCAACGTCACGCTGGGCAGGGTTATTCTTTACAGCGACTTGATGATCATCGCCTCCTCCTATCTGATTTTTCACAGCTTGGAAAAAGTGGTGTTCGGTGTCACTACGCTGGTAGTCATGACCTACTGCCTTGATCTGGTGGTGAACGGCGTCAGGCAATCCGTCCAATTTTTCATTATCACCCATAATCCCGATGAAATCGCCCAACGCATCAATACTGAGGTGCACAGGGGCGTGACCGTGATGGACGCCACAGGCTACTATTCCAAAGAGCCTACAAAAGTCTTGATGGTTATGGCCAAAAAGAATGAATCCGTTAAGGTATTCCGCATAGTCAAACAAGTGGATCCCAATGCTTTTGTTTCCCAAAGCTCGGTCATTGGGGTCTACGGTCAAGGCTTCGACATCCTCAAATACAAGTGAGTATGAAAACATTGGGCGTTTGTCTCTTACTATTGGTAGGCTCACTGCCCTGTTTGGGGCAAGAAAGTTACAGCCTGGAGGGTACAGTGGGTTCCGGCATGAGCAGCAGCCCTCAAGCCTATACGCTCTGGCTGGAAGGCAAGGCCCATTTTAGCCCCTATCTGTCGGCCGGCATTGGTCTGGGACTGTGGCAAACAGGTTACAAGGACACCTGGATTACCGACCACGACGACGTCAAAGCCACCCACTACCGACTCTCAGACTTCCAGACCATACCTGCACTTAGTCTTAGCGTCAGGGGTGAATACCCACTAATCAACCTGGGAGACCAACCCTTGAGACTCTTCCTGGAACCCCAACTCATAGGTTTACCCTACACTGGACGCACCGTCAAACTGGAAGAAAACTACTTGCTTTTCCTGGACCCGAACGCCAATCCTCCAACGTATAAACCTAGGCCCGTCGATCCTACCTACGAAGGGTCGTACAAGTATTCAGGGGGAATACAGCTCGGTTGGGCACTCAAAGGCGGTCTGGCTTACCAGATGAACGAACGCGTCGATTATTTTTTGTCTGTCTCCTACCAATCCATTGACCCGTTTGCCTCCTTGAAAAATCAAACATTGGCCGCTCGTGAAGATGGAGTCACCATCGACCTTGATACGTACAGGCCACAAAAACCCTTCTTATTTTTACACCTGGGATTTGCCTACCGCTTCGAATAATCGTCAACACCTGAAAAAAGGTGTATATCCTAGCCTGGGAGGGGTTGAAAAGGACATTCATCGAATAATTGACAAATATTTCCTACTTTTGCCTGTTAGAGTTCCCAAAAATTGTTAATTTTGCGGCCTCAAATCCTTAGGATTTCCTCAAGAGCAGCAGCCACCTTGTTCTTTTACAGGTATTTATTGATTTTCAGGTTAACAAAAGTATTATGGACATCACACAGCGGATTCCTTTCAAGCCAGTATTGGCTAAAACCCTAAAGAACTACAACAAACAGCTCTTTATCAAAGACCTGCTTTCAGGCATCATCGTCGGTATCGTCGCCTTACCTTTGGCCATTGCCTTCGGTATTGCTTCAGGGGTATCACCGGAGCGGGGGCTGATTACCGCCATTATTGCCGGTTTTCTGATCTCCTTATTGGGAGGTAGCAAGGTTCAAATCGGAGGACCAACAGGCGCTTTCATCGTCATTGTTTACGGTATTGTCGAAAAATTTGGCACCAGCGGCCTCATCATAGCGACCATCATGGCCGGCCTCATGCTCTTTGCCATGGGCGCTCTGAAGCTGGGCGGCATCATCAAATTCATGCCGTATCCCATCATAGTGGGCTTTACCAGCGGTATTGCCGTCACCATTTTCTCCACTCAGATCAAAGACCTTTTCGGCTTAACCATGGACAGTGTCCCTGGAGACTTTGCCAGTAAATGGCTGGCCTATTTCCAACACATGGACACCACCAACCTTTGGTCATTGGGGTTGGGTGTAATAAGCATTGCCTTGATCTTTCTCTGGCCAAAAGTCAGTAAAAAAATACCCGGTTCGTTGGTAGCTATTGTAGTCATCACATTGGTGGTCTACATTTTACGCGAACTGGGCGGCATCACCGGAATAGAAACCATTGGCGACCGCTTCTCCATCAACGCCAGCTTGCCCAAACCCGAGGCTCCCAAAATCAATATGGAGCTCATCACCACCCTATTTCCTTCGGCCTTTACTATTGCCATATTGGGTGCCATCGAGTCATTGTTGTCAGCCATGGTGGCCGATGGTGTTATTGGCTCCAAGCACGACTCCAATACCGAATTGATGGCCCAGGGGGTAGCTAATATCGTGACACCACTGTTTGGGGGTATACCCGCCACCGGTGCTATCGCACGCACCATGACCAACATCAACAATGGTGGCCGCACCCCGGTAGCCGGTCTTATTCATGCTGTGGTGTTGTTGCTCATCTTGCTTTTCCTCGGTCCCCTCACAAAATATATTCCCATGGCCTGTCTGGCTGGTGTGCTGGTGGTTGTGGCCTACAACATGAGTGAGTGGCGCCAGTTCCTCAACCTGCTCAAGATGCCAAAATCAGATGTGGCCGTTTTGCTCATCACGTTTTTCCTCACCGTTTTCATGGACCTGACAGTTGCCATCGAAGTTGGTTTGATTCTGGCAGTGGTCTTGTTCATGCGACGCATCATGGAAACATCCTCTGTCTCCGTGGTGGAAGAAGAGCTCAAGCCCGAAGAATATGCAGAATCGGATGAACGCCTCAGCATTCCGAACGGTGTCGCTGTATACGAGGTAAACGGCCCCTTCTTTTTCGGTGTAGCCAATAAGTTTGAGGAACAAATGGACATGATGGGAGAAAAACCAATCGTACGTATCATCCGTATGCGCAAGGTGCCCTTCATCGACTCGACAGGAGTGAGAAACCTCCAGAACATGTGCAAGTTGGCCAAACGGGAAGGCATTGTTACCGTCTTATCCGGTGTCAATTCCAGTGTACATGGGGTTCTGGAACGCTCCGGATTTTACGGTCTGCTGGGAGAAGATAACATCTGCCCGCATATTTACGCGGCATTGGAGCGTGCTTCTGTCATTCTGGAAAATAATCCTGCTCCCAAAAAGCATCATCATTAAAAAAAACGTATCTTTGCAGCCGATAGTGGAAGGATTTGGACGCTTGCAACCACGTGAAAAAATGCTAAAGAATCAGGCTTGTCCACGTTTTTTTTGCGTTTCCTCCTCCTAACATGATCCATTGGCTGCCCCGTCTACATAGCCGGGCCGCTTGTTATTAACCGTTTAAAAACGTGAACAATGGCTTATCTATTTACCTCTGAATCCGTTTCCGAGGGACATCCTGACAAGGTCGCCGACCAGATTTCGGATGCCATCCTCGACGAATTCCTGGCCTTCGATCCCACATCGAAAGTCGCGTGTGAAACCCTTGTCACCACGGGACAGGTTGTCCTGGCTGGTGAAGTAAAATCTCAAGCCTATGTCGACTTACAAGAAGTCGCAAGGGCAGTCATCAACCGCATCGGCTATACCAAAAGCGAATACATGTTCGAAGGCAATTCATGTGGTGTCTTCTCAGCCATCCATGAACAATCGGCCGACATCAACAGGGGCGTCGACGGCGCTGCCAAGGTAGACCCCATGAATCAAGGCGCCGGCGACCAAGGCATGATGTTTGGTTACGCCACCAACGAAACAGAAAACTATATGCCCCTGGCACTTGACCTGGCGCACGGTTTACTGCTCGAATTGGCCGAGATCAGACGGGAAGGCTCCATTCCCTACCTCAGGCCGGATGCCAAATCGCAGGTTACCATCGAGTACGATGACAACAACAAACCGACCCGCATCGACACCATCGTCATCTCAACCCAGCACGACGACTTTATCAAACCGGTCGATGATTCGGAAGCCGCCATTGATGCCGCCGATAAAGCCATGTTGGCCACCATCCGCAAGGACATCATTGAACAACTCATTCCCAGGGTCAAAGCCAAACAAAAACCCGAAGTAGCCGCCCTCTTCAACGACGCCATCACTTTCCACGTCAACCCGACAGGTAAGTTTGTCATCGGTGGTCCTCACGGGGATACGGGATTGACAGGTCGCAAAATCATCGTAGACACCTATGGTGGCAAGGGCGCTCATGGTGGCGGTGCCTTCTCAGGCAAAGACCCCTCGAAAGTAGACCGTTCGGCCGCCTATGCAGCCAGACACATTGCCAAAAACCTGGTGGCAGCCGGTGTAGCCAACGAAGTGCTGGTGCAGGTTTCTTATGCCATTGGCGTAGCAAAACCGATGAACCTCTATGTAAATACCTTTGGTACCTCAAAGGTAAACCTGACAGACGGAGCGTTGGCAGACAAGCTGCTTAACCTGTTCGATATGCGCCCCAAAGCCATTGAAGAAAGGCTGAAACTACGCAACCCCATCTATGCAGAAACGGCAGCTTACGGCCACATGGGTAGAGAGCCCAAAGTGGTCAGCAAGACGTTCCGTTCACGCTACGAGTCGGAAGGCGAAAAAACCATCGAAGTCGAACTCTTCACCTGGGAAAAGCTCGACTATGTGAATGCCATCAAACAAGCGGTAGGTCTGCGTTAAAACAACGCAATCATCCTCACTGTACCAACAAGGGCAACTGTGATCATATCATAGTTGCCCTTGGTCTATACGGATGATAATGCGTTCCACCATGAAATCTTCACTTGTGGCTTTATACTCCGACTTTAAGTCGGCCCTGAAAAGTTTAGCCACCCCTTGCCAGAAATGAGCGGTAAAATTGCCTCTGTACGCCCTGATCAAATCGAAGGAAGAAGTGTTGCATTGCCTGTCGATCAACTTGAGCAGCAACTTCCCTTGACTATAAGTCATTTTTCGCAAAGTAGGCTCATACTCCTTGATCAAATCCTTTTCCATCTTGCGCAGATGCTTCTCCCTGTCATCTGGGTCGTGCATCGTTTCAAGATACTCCATGGTCTCGTAGAGCGTATAATACACAATCTTTGACAAAGGATAGACCTTCTTGATGTCCCTGACCAATTTCCAGTAATACCGTTCCTCCCGCTTACTCTTAAACCGTTCCGGCGGAAAGACAAAGATGGTTTGTAGAAAAACCATGGACAAGGTATCACCATCGACCACCAACGCATAGGTTGAATTCAACGGCATACCCGGTGTCTTAACCCCGTAGACAGGCTCATACGGAAGGTTTGGTACCGTGTAACCTGCCTTTGTCACTGTTGGAAACAGGGTAAACAAAAAGCAGGCAAGTGCGATGGATCGGTATGTGGGCATTGGTTGGATCCTTAATAGCGTACAAAAATACTTAATTTTCAAGCCCAAAGTCAGAAACAGCACGGTTTCAACATTATTTAAGATTCGACGAAGAAAAGCCCTCTATTTCTTTTGTATGTTTTTTGTGTTACTTTTGTAACACTTAAAGCCGCAAAGATGAAAGGTATTGCAACAGCAATAATTACATTAATAATGCTCCAGGGTGCATATGGACAGCCTGGAGCAGGCACAACTGTTGGTTTGAGTGATGCAGCCGCTTTGGGCAGCGGCGGCCAACTCATCGCCTACGAACACTCAAATAAAGGGTGGATCAAGGTGGCAAGTTTGAAGCCTTTTGGCATACAGGCCCTGCGTGTGGATGAGCTGGCCATCATGTGGCCATGGAAAGCTGTCGAGTGGGAAGCCGGCCTCATCCAACAAGGCGATGACAGTTATAAAGAACAAGGATTCCACCTGGGAGCAGGACGATATCTCGGGCAAACAATGCACCTGAATGTCCGATGCGTCGCCTATTACCGACGGACGCCCAACAACGATCTCTCCAGGTGTATCCCATACGCAGACCTGAACTTGCTTTACAAGCCCATGACCGACCTGACGTTGGGCTTCCGGCTAATCAACCCTACCGGCTCAAGACTCGATGAGGAGCCTCGCACGATACTGTATCAAGGGCTTTGCCTTGGCTTGGCGTATCAACTTCATCCAACGGTCACCTATTGGCTGGAGGGGCACAAACAACAAGGTCAGGTCAGTACCCTTCATACAGGCTTCCGTTACCAACCATTCAAGACCCTAGGATTTCGTTGTGGCCTCTCGGCACAACCATTACAACCCAGTATCGGATTAGAAGGCAGCATAAAACGGCTACAATATGCCGTCAGCTGGCAGATACACGCCAAACTGGGCGCCACATCAGCCATGACCTTGACCTATTTGATCCCCTGACATCATGATGGTAAAACCGTTAAACCGTTTCACCCGACTGTTGCGTATAGGGTCCTGTTTCCTTTTGGGGATCAACATCGTAGTACCTTTATCGTCGGAAAACCCTTCCATCGATTGGGATCAGTTGTTCGGTGAATTGGCCGATAGGGCGACCGAGGAAGAGACACTGGAACGGTGGAGCGATCAGTTGTTGGCCTTGTCCGAGCAACCGTTAGCGCTTAATCAAGCCAACAGAGAAGCGCTGGAAACCCTACCCTTTCTAGGCGCAGCCCAGGTAGAAGCACTGAGTTATTACTTGTACCGCTACGGGCCTATGGAGGATCTGTCAGAATTGGCCCTGATCGAAGGATTGGATGCGACCACCATCGACTTGATCCTGCCCTTTGTCTGCCTGGGCGAAGTCAACCAAAAAAAAGCCCAGGAGTTTTCAATGGACAACCTCAACTACGGCAAGCACACCTTCAGTCATCTATTCGGGAGCACGCTGGAAACCAAAGCCGGCTATAAACGCACGACGTCGGAACAGGACCGTTATCGTGGCGACGCCTACAGTCAAACGTTTCGCTATGCATACGCCCTCAAACGTCATCTCCAAGCTGGTTTTACGTTGCAAAAAGATGCCGGCGAACCCTGGCGTACCACAAAAGGCTGGCCAGACTACTACACCCTGCACCTGGTGCTGAAAGACATGGGCTTCTTTAAAGGCATTTATTTGGGTGATTACACCTTAACTTTGGGCCAGGGGCTGACATGCGGGCAAGGTTTTCAATTGGGAAAGACCTTGACAGGCGCCTCAACAAGCGCCAATCAGTCGGCACTTAAACGCCATGCCTCCACGGCTGAGAGTGGATTCTTCAGGGGGGCAGCCGTCGAATTCGTACTATGGGAAAGAAAACAACCAGCCCTGAAAGCCATCCAGATAAACGGTATCGGATTTGTATCCCATCAACGCATGGATGGTCGCATGAAGGGAGATACACTTACGTCACTCTTAACCACAGGGCTTCACCGTAGTCAGGATGAAATGGTTCAACGAAAAACGGTACCCGTGTGGACAGTTGGGGGACGGTTGGGTTGCACGTTTGCCTGGGGGCGTATCCATCTCAATGGCCTCGTGTGGCGCTTGGACAAACCATACTTCCCGACATATCAACCCTATAACCGTTTTGGATTCAGAGGACGGTCGGGAGGGTGTCTTTCTATGGATTATAAGTGGCAGTATCAACGTTTTGGAGGGTTTGGCGAATGCGCCATTTCAGAAAATGGCCAAACCGCCTGGATACAGGGGCTCAACGTGTCGGCTTGTTCATCGTTGGCCCTTTCCCTCGTGTACAGAATGTACGAACGAGGCTACCAAACGCTTTATGGGCAGGCCTTCGGTGAGCACGAAACAGTCAACAACGAGGAAGGTTGGTACCTCTTCGTGGGGTGGGAAATCGGCGCAAAACTGTCCCTGCACGGCAACATTGACCTGTTTCGGTTCCCCTGGCTGACATACACCACTGATGAACCAGCATACGGACAAGAAACAGGCTTGCTAGCCACCTATCGCTGGGCATCCAATAGCAAACTTCGATTGAGGTACAAATCCAGGCTATTGGAACGAAACTTTTTACCACAGGGCGGAAGAACACCTCAGCTCACAGCAGAAAATAAACAAACGCTTAGGCTTCAACAAGAGTCGACATGGGGTGCCTGTAAGCTTACAAGCACACTGAACGCCGCCTGGTTGACGACAGAGAAGGAGGATCAGCGACATACAGGCTGTGCCTTCACCCAATCGATGACGCATACCCACCCCAGCAATAGGCTGCGGATAACCTGTAACCTCAGCTGGTTTGACATAACTGATTATGCCGTGCGCCTCAGCACCTACCAGCCAGGATTACCAGGCACCTTTTCCATGCCCCTGTTTGAAGGAACAGGTTGTCACTGGCAGATCATGATGATGGCCAGTCCCTGGTCTTGGATGGAAACCTGGGTCAAACTAAGCCGCTGGAACTACACCGACAGAAACCAGGTAGGAACGGCTTCAGAACAACTAAGCGGGCACCACAAGACAGACTTACAACTGATGGTGCGCTTCAAAATGGGTAAACGACCACAGACAAGGGCAAAAAGTTTGCTACCTTTGCAGAACTAAAACGCGAAGCGATGCCAACCTTCCTCTTCCATGAAATTGTATTCGGCCCCGTTCATAGCCGCCGACTAGGTGTTTCACTCGGAATCAACCTCCTACCCATTAACGGCAAGGTCTGCTCTTTCGATTGCCTGTACTGTGAGTGCGGATTGAACAAAGACAACAAGAAAGACAACAAGCTACCCACCAGGGCCGCTGTCAAAGAAGCCCTTGAGAATAAGCTCCAACAAATGAAAGACAACGGAGAAGCGCCCGATGTCATCACCTTTGCCGGAAATGGAGAACCCACGATGCACCCCGTATTCAGCGAAATCATCGATGACACACTGGTTTTGCGTGACGCCTTCTTCCCAAAAGCCCAGGTCTGTGTCCTTTCGAACGCTACTCAGCTCCATAAACCAACCGTTCTCGAGGCCTTGAGACGGATTGACCAGCCCATCCTCAAGCTTGACAGCGCCTTCGACAGTACCATCAAGCACATGGACAGACCTGTTTCATCGTCATTTACGGTGGCAAAACTGGTGGAACAGCTCAGCGTTTTCGGAAATAAACTCATCATCCAGACCCTGTTTACCAAAGGAGCTTACGAAGGAGTAGCCTTTGACAATACCACGGAAGAAGAACTGTCTGCCTGGATCAACCTACTGAAAAAAATAGCCCCCGTCTCAGTGATGATATACACCATCGACAGGGACACCCCCATTGCCAATCTTGTCAAGATACCCCTGGAAACGTTGGAAGCCATTGCTGAGAGGGTACAGCGAGAAACAGGGTTGTCGGTCTCCGTTGCAGGTTGAGTCATGCCAGGCGATTTCGTTCGAAAACCGACAGCCGATGGCTCGGACACGCTGTATTCAAGCCTTCTGGGAGAAGCGTACCACTCGCTGAACGGATCCATCACGGAATCACGGCATGTTTTCATTGAGGCCGGTCTATATGAGCATACTCACCAGCATATTACCATCTTTGAAGTTGGGTTTGGCACAGGTTTGAATGCCCTATTGACCTGGCAATCCGCTGTAGAAAAAGGATTAACCATCCATTACCACAGCATCGAAGCCTTTCCCCTCGAACCAGACCTCGCCAAATCACTACACTTTCCCCAAGCGGCCCCAGCCCTTGCCCCGGATGCTTTGATGAGGCTCCACGATGCGCCATGGGACCAAGCAGTGACGCTTGATTCAGCCTTCACCCTGTTCAAACACAAAGGCGATGCTCTTACGCATACCTTTGAAGTTAACCACGACCTGGTCTACTTCGATGCCTTTTCACCCGATGTCCAGCCCGAACTGTGGGAAGAATCCTTTCTGAAGCGACTATATGATGCCATGAACCAAGGGGGAATACTGGTCACTTACTGCGCCAAAGGTGAGGTTAGGCGACGCCTTCAACGAGCAGGCTTTAATGTGGAACGTCTACCTGGCCCTCCGGGCAAACGAGAGATGTTGAGGGCAAGGTGTCAGAAGGGGCTGTAAAACAAGAATACCAGCCCACAAAAAACCATAAAAAAGAAAAAGAGGAACCTTGAAAAACGGTTGTCCCTGAGGGAAAAATAGTGGGCCCAGAACACCATGGTGGGTATCGTCAATACAAATAAAAACGCCGTATTTGCATCGGAAGCTGACAACCAAATCAGCTTAGCCCCCAACCACAACAACATGATACCAAACAATTGGTTACGCGTACGCAGTTTGTCCTGGTTTCGTTGACCCATAAAAGAAACAACAGCTACAATCAGCACCAAAGCCAATCCCATCAGAAAGACAAAAGTGGTCACCGTTACCCCCTGCCAGTTCATCCAACTAAACTGCCAGACGTTTTCAGCCCAATGCTGAAGGTATCTGAAATCACCCAATAGGAAGGAAAATCCGGCTATCAACCAGTATATGGAGCCAAAACCAATCAATGAAGAAAGAAGATTCTTAACGGTCAACGATTGCTGTTGAGAGGCCGCCATCCAGAAAAAAGGCAAGAGCCAGGTCAACCTGTTGAGGGTTAAACTCGCCAGTCCAAGAAGCAATGACGCGTCGAGCAAAGCCCTGTTCATCTCATTACGCTCTACAACTGAAAAAGCCCGCCAACATGCCCCAATGAAAAAGAGAGTGGCCACATACGTCCTCAAAGGAGAAATGTAAGGGAAGAAGGCAGCCGCGAGCAAGCAGTATAAAAAGAACGGGAAAAAACTGCGCACCCTCACCAAGCGGTTATCGGTCGAGAGGTACTGCAACAGAACCCCTCCTGCAATGATGGAGAGGAATGCAATAAAATAACGCAGTTCAATGCTGTCCAACAGGTCATAAAGACCATTTGACACAAAGTTGAAACCCGGAAAGTGTTCGAAAACAGTTTTAACCACCTGAGCCGATGGGGCCTCGGGTATGAAAAAATAAGTGAACAGAATGGAGGCTACCAAAACCAGAACACCACTAACCCATAGCCAGTTGCTAAAAGTCGCCTTGGTAAGAAATCCTTTTGCCATTGCTGTTTTGGTTAATCGTCAACCTTCCGAAAAGCCACAATAATGCGTTACGGCAGGTCAAAACCAATGTCCGACCTGAAATAACGGCCTTCAAACTGAATGGCAGATGCCCGCTTGAACGAAGCCGCCAACGCTTCCTGCTTGCTTGCACCGTAGGATGTTATGGCCAACACACGTCCTCCGTTCGTGACCAACGCTCCTTCTTTTCGACTGGTTCCAGCATGAAAGATCAAACTATCAGAGGATGCGTCACAACCAGTAATCACCTTGCCCTTGACATAGTCACCAGGGTAGCCCCCCGAAACGAGCATGACAGTCACCGCATAGCGATCATCCACCTCAAGAGCCACCTTGTCGAGCGTACCCTTGGCGGCTGCTTCAAGGAGGTCAATCAGATCGGATTTCAGTCTGGGCATGACTACCTCTGTTTCCGGATCGCCCATACGCGCGTTGTATTCAATGACAAAGGGATCACCCCCCACATTGATCAGACCGAAGAATATGAAACCAGTATACACTATGCCCTCGGCGTGAAGACCATCCACTGTCGGCCGAATGATGCGTTTCTCCACCAAGTCCATGAAGCGCTCATCGGCAAAAGCAACGGGGGAGATGGCCCCCATACCACCTGTATTCAAGCCTGTATCGCCTTCACCAATCCGCTTGTAATCTTTTGCTACCGGGAGAATTTTATAATGACGGCCATCGGTCAAGGCAAAAACCGAACATTCAATGCCAGACAGAAACTCCTCGATAACAACAGTACGACTTGCCTCGCCAAACTTCCCGTCTAACATGGTTCCTAGTTCCTTCACGGCTTCGTCCAGGTCGGAGAGAATGAGTACCCCCTTGCCAGCGGCCAAACCATCGGCTTTAAGCACATATGGCGCCTTTAGGCTATTCAAGAAGGCAACACCCTCTTCCAGGTTGTCTTTATTAACACTGAGGTAGCGGGCCGTGGGTATATGGTGGCGGTCCATGAAACCCTTTGAGAATTCTTTGCTGCCTTCTAGTCTGGCACCCGATTGAGAAGGTCCGATCACAGGTATGTGAGCCACCATGGGGTCAGCCTTAAAAAAGTCATAGACACCTTTGACAAGGGGATCTTCAGGCCCAACCACCACCATATCGATGGCCATTTCCAGGGCAAAAGCCTTCAACGCTGGAAAGTCTGTGGCAGACAAGGGCACATTGACACCGACTTCGGCCGTACCGGCATTGCCGGGAGCGATGTACAGCGACTTCAAACGGGGGCTTTGAGCCAGTTTCCAGGCCAGGGCGTGTTCACGACCACCTGAACCAAGCAAGAGGATGTTCATACGGGGAAAGTATTGAGCAGGTTAGGGTTTGAGGTTCTGGCACAAAGATACGTCATACCGACCAAACTTCCTGCGAAAACCCGTATTTTTGCGGAAGTTGGACTTAGCGTTAAACCGCCCCTATGACTCCCGACAAACTGACTGCCTTCATTAAACAGGAAGCCCTCAACCTGGGCTTCGACGCCTGTGGTATAGCAACAGCTGCCCCCCTACCCACCTTGGAGTCGGATCGCTTCAAGGCTTGGCTGGCTGAAGGTTTTCAAGGAGAGATGGGCTACCTGGAACGCAACCTGTCGAAACGACTGGACCCTCAGGAACTCGTACCTGGAGCCCGAAGCCTGATTGTCGTCACGTTCAATTACAGCAACAAAGGCCAACGTCCACCCTCTGGCATTGCTCGTTATGCCTGTCGGCCCGACTATCACCCATTGATCCGAAATCGCCTGTACACGTTGATGGACACCATCAGGGCGGCCGGACAGCCAGTCAATGGCAGGGCCTTTTCTGATTCAGCGCCCCTGATCGAACGTTATTGGGCTCAACAAGCAGGGCTGGGATGGATAGGGAAAAACAGGTTATTGATCAGACCAGGCATTGGATCATGGTTTTTATTGGGAGTGCTGGTGACAGACCTCACGCTGGTTCCAGACAGCCCCCAGGAAAGCCGTTGCGGTAGCTGCCGACGCTGCCTGGAGGCATGTCCGGGTCAAGCCCTTGATGAAACCAAAGGACTGGATGCGCGCCGTTGCATTTCCTACCTGACCATTGAAAAGAAAACCCCTTTTGAGGCCTATGAACGCCGCATCTGCGCAGCCGGTCAATGGCTATTCGGTTGCGACACCTGTCAGGAAGTCTGCCCCTGGAACCGTTTCAGCCAACCAGCCATGGATGAGGCGTTTCCCCTATTGTCAAAACTGGTCGCTTTAGATCCCACTGCATTGAAAAACATGGAGCCTGCCGCTTTTACCAGCCTGACAGCTGGAACAGCCCTGGAACGTACAGGCCTGGCAAGCTTGCAACGCAACGCAGAAGCGCTAAAAAAAGTGTAACCTACGAAACGTTGGGCAATCGAGTAGGAGAAAGCAAAGGTAATTATAAAACCTTTGCTTTCGTCCTCTCACACCACCGAACGTACCGTTCGGTATTCGGCGGTTCCTTGATTTACGTCATTGACACGACTGATAACAATTGG
>JAAYBL010000276.1 GCA_012718945.1 Bacteroidales bacterium | reverse complement strand
CAAGACCAGCTTCGCGCACAATCTGCTGTTCGAGCCATTGGATGCTATCCAGGGTGGTGATCAAGCCGGCAGGGAATTCAATGGCTGGCATGAATACACGGCCACGGACACCTCCGTTTTGTTCCCATTCGCGCGGATACCTTGCATCAAACCGGAAGTCGCTGGGATATGGATCAAAAGGACTGGTACCGGTAATGTAGCAAGAATCATCGGGATAATAATCGCCATTGGGTTTGGTATAACGATACTTTGAATCCTTGATACCATGGTTGAGGAAACAAGAAGCCAGGTAAGGATAGCCGGCACGGTTGGCTGCCTCGGCATAACGCAGATGTAAGCCGGCAGCGCGGTACAGCATCCAATAGCCATGTAAACTAGCCAAAGATGATGTTGACGCTGTTCCCATGTACTTTATGATCTGTCCATCTCCCAAATACGAACCGCCTTTACCACGGGCATCATAGGGGAACTGGTTACGCATTGGTTTGGCCCACAACGAGTCCATGGCATAATCAGAAGCCTTTAACTGATAGCCTTCAAACAAGGTGGTAAAAGGACTGACAGGCTCCAGTTTGTCGTCAAAGGGTATATACCATATACGTTCGTAGGCTGACGCTGTACTGGCCTTGCGGGATGAAGGGACATCAAGGAAAATTAAAAGCCAGGTATTGATCAAGCCATTCTCATCTTCAATGTGTCCATCACGGAACGTAATGGCGTACCAACTAGGTATTCCGGATGAAGCCGTAAACGGATAATTATAAAGCCTGTAGCGTTGGCGTAATTGGTTCAAATTGCCGCTTGTTTCATCGGTAGCCATCACCAACCTGTAGTAGTGAGCAGCTTCAGCGTATTGATTGTTGTAGAGGTAAAGATCGGCCAGTACCAGGCGTTTGCTTACAAACATCGGTTCCAAAGAATAACCGTTGGGAGTCCCGTTGATCAGATCGGAATAAATGTAATCTTCCAACGAGGGCAAACTATTCATGAAGGCGATCAACTCAGGCAACAATTCGTCGGCGTTTTTGCGTTGTTCAGCACCCATGTGAGCTTCCACATCGGTAAGGTTGACCAACGGTTCGGTGATATAGGGCACACTCCCATAGATATTCAGCAACTGAAGGTAGATCCAGCAACGCAGGGCACCAATATCGGAATAACGTTCGTCGTACTCGTCTTGTGTCATTTTATTCTCAGCCAACATCTTATCAAAATTGGCCAACACATCGTTGCAGGAATTGATGACAGCGTAGAACTTTAACGGACTTACCCAGGGATTATCCTCGTTAATACGGTTCTGATTGAGGCTTTCCAACTCGGGAGTGGCAGCGGTGGTCACATCCATCAAGTCGGCTCTCAGTTCATTAAGAACGACAACCTGTTCAGCCAGGGTGGTAAACTGCGCATAGACACCTAGGATAGCACGATCGGCATCGGCCAGGTCTTGATAGAATTTGTCGTATGGCACTGCATCGCCCAAATCATCGTCGTTGCAGGCGGTGAAAGTTATCGCGCAAACGATAAGGGTTAGTATGAAGCGTGTTTTTTTCATTTTTATGAGATTTTGAACGATTAGAGGCCTACTTTGATACCTAAGGAAATAAGACGTGGCTGCGGTACAGTACAGGGGTCAATACCCATGTAAAGAGGGCTAACGCCGGTAGCAAACTCAGGATCAAGTCCTTTATACTTTGTGAAAGTCAAGAGATTCTCGCCGGACAGGTAGAGTGAACAGTTTTGTATCACATTGTTTTTCACCTGCAAGTCATAGGCAAAGGTAAGGTTCTTGAGCCTCATATAGGAGCCGTCTTCAATCCAACGATCAGAGAAACGGGCATTGCCCATCGGGTCACCAGGAGAGGCCTTTGGCATTGTGGTATTGTCTCCCTCCTGCCTCCAACGGCCTAGCACACTGCTAAATTGATTGTATGCATTTGACATACTTTCCATCTGAGAGCGGGCATAGTTGTAGACATCGCCTCCCAACGAATAAGAAAAGACAGCGTTCAGGGCCATATTCTTATAGGTTACGCCTGTACTGATGTTACCAAAAATATCAGGGTTGGGGTCACCAATGGCAACACGGTCAGTGGCATCAATCACGTTATCGGAATTCTGATTCACAAAACGCATATCTCCAGCAGTAAACGGAACCAGCACCAACCCTTCACGGATATTCAGGCCAGCTGCAGTAGCATCGTCTGCTGTAGCATACACACCATCTGTTTTATACCCATAGAAGACACCCATCGGTTGTCCCACTTTGGTTTCCACCGTGGCTCCCCACATATCGTTATAGAACGTTTCTCCACCCAGATCGAGTACTTCATTCTTGTAAGTGGATACCATCAAGCCCACATCCCACTTCCAGTCTCTTGTATTGATCAAACGGGTGTTCAGGTTGAGATCAAGACCAAGGTTGCGCATTTCCCCAGCGTTCATCATGACATTGTGTTGTGAACCGGAAATGCTGGCCGGCTTAACACTCAATACCATATCACTCACTGTATTGGAATACAGGTCAAGACTGATGTTCAATCGTTCTTTGAGCACAGAAAGGTCGATACCTGCTCCGATACGTGTCATCTTTTCTGGTCTCAAGTCGGTATTAACCAAAGAGGTACGTACCAAGCCATATTGGCCCACCAGGGCGTATGGGTGATAGTAACGGTCGCCGTTGTAGTTACCAATGTCATCGTTACCTGATATACCGTAGCTGGCACGAATCTTCAACATATCGAGTTGATCGAACGACTGCATGAAATCTTCACTGGACATCAGCCATGCCGCACCCACCGATGGGTAGGGAATGAACGTACTGACAGCGGTACCATACCGGGAAGAATGATCGAAAGCGCTGTGCACATTGAAAAAGTACTTGTTTTTGAGGGAATAATCGATGTTGGCATAAATCGATGTCCATAACCAATCGTTGATACCACCATCGATGTCACGCAAAGCGGATGCACCGTATTGAAGGGATTTAAAATCGTCAGAAGACGAGTTAAACGCTTCACCGAAATTATCATTGGCAGCGTTGTTCTGGTAACGGAATCCTGCACGGATATTCAGTAAATTAGAGATGTCAAACACCTTCTTATAATTGGCATACACATCCGTGTATAAAGAGAAGAGCCTGTCTACCCTGTGTTGTGATTGATTGAAAATACTTACACTGGTAGCAGAACTTGGGAAGCCTACGCCTGTACTAGGATAAAAGGCTTTTTCACGTTCTTTATTGAAATTCAAGCCCATCAATGCAGCCACGTCCACATTGGGTGTCACGTTGTATATAAATTCAAACGAACCGAAGAAACGGTAGTTGATATTCACCAGGTTGCTTCTGTTATTGACCAGCACATAAGGATTGGACAAGTTCCAGAAATCGGCATCTTCCAGGTTGGGCGACTCTTTGCCTGCTTGATCATACATATTGGTGGCGGTAAAAGGTGCTTTGACCAACGCCGCCAACATAGGATTGAGGTACACATTTCCCCCTTCATTGGGCAGGTGTTTGGTCCCATACATAAAACTCATGTTTGACAACACCTTGAAGGTATTTGAAAACTTGATCTCCGAATTAAAACGGGTGTTGAAACGCGAGAAATCGGAATTTTCAATAATGCCCTGGTGATTGAGGTAGCCCAATGAAAGGACATACGTAGCAACATCGTCACCTCCGGCTACGTTCAGGTAATAGTCTTGATTCCACGTAGGAGAATAGACAACATCCTGCCAGTTGGTTTGTTGGTTGTAGCGATAATAATCGACGTTGCCTTCATAACCCCATGGTTGCTTGACCGGTACATTCTGATTGAGGAAGGGCAAAGCATTGTTCAGCACGTCGGGAGAGATGGAGGGGTTAGCCTTCTGGTAAAGCTCAGACAGCAAGGCTTTGTAATCTGAACCACTTAAAACCGGCAACTGACTGCGTTCAAATCCAATACCTGTGGTCACACGGACATTGATTTTTGTTTCCAGTGCTTTCGACTTCAAGGTTTTGATCAGGATGACACCGTTGGCACCTTTCGAACCATAGAGTGAAGAACCGTCCTTAAGTATGGTGATGCTTTCAATATCTTTAGGATTGATGGAGGCCAAAGGGTTAGCATAATAGTTACCAATCAGCGATGTAGCGTAGTTGGTGTTTTCATAAGGCATCCCATCAACCACGAAAAGCGGTTGAGCACCTGCATTCATGGTGTTTAAGCCGTGCAAAAAGAAATTGGAGCCACTGCCCGGCGTACCTGAGCGTGTTTGCACATTCAATCCGCTGACTTGCGTCTTCAGCAAGACATCAGGTGTCACCGCGTTGGAAGCCAGGTTGTCTTCCGTAACGCCCAGCCATGAATAAACCGATGTGGCGGAGGACTGATCACCTTGAGGGGTGGTAACCATTTTTGTTGCCCCTTTGTAAGCTGTCTCATAAAGAACGATGTCAACCTTTGCACGACCTCGAACAAAAACCTCACGTTTGGCATAGCCCTCAGCTGTGGCTGCCATGATCATTTCTGCCTCTGGCAAGGAAAGGCTGAACCGGCCATTATCATCGGTAATGGCAGATGCGATGCCCGGCACGTCAATGCTGGCACCAGCGATCACAGCCCCTGTGGCTGCATCTGTTACGGTACCGGTTACTGTCTGTTTTGCCGACCTAGTGCCTTTGTTTTGCGCTATCGCATCCCCACAGAATAGAATCAGTACAGATGCTGCTAAAATCAGGACCTTTTTCATAGTATATATTTTGCTGTATTACTCGTGTTAATCATTGGGGTCAACTTGTGGTTCCAGACGGATGTAATCCAGGAAGATCATGCCGGGTGAGTTGCTCCCTTTGGCCGAATTCAAGAAGGCCTGAACGGTTCCATCTGCATGGATGAACTCACCGACACAGGTATTGGAAACAAAGAACGTGGACTGACCGTAGAAGGGGCATTTTAATAAACCACCCTGGCCATAGATATCTTCCGAACCGTATAAAACAGGTTTCTTGTTGGTCTCATCCGTAAAAAGCACATAACTGCTGGGGTATACAGGATGACCTTGGTTGACCTTGTAACGCACCAATTGTGTCTCCACATTCTCACCAGCAACCATCCTTGCTGCCAGAACTGAATGATTAGGTGTAAAATCAGGTGTGGCAGTAGAAGAGAAATGATTCGTAATCACATTGCCAGATGACCGTTGCAGTACTTTTTCACCAGGGAAACTAATATACAGTTTCTGATAGAACTCCATAGCTACGCCTCTGGAATCAATGTGGGAAATCCAGGAGTTGTCATCGTAGGCTTTCCAAAAGATTTTGTAGGCTGTGGAATACATCTTTGGTTTGTAGGCAATGTATGCGTTGGGCTCACCCAATGTATTGGCGCCTGGCCATTCATTATTACGGTAGGTAAGGTTGAATGAATTATCTACCCTGGTTACCACCGTGTCGTACACGATAGAATCGCCACCAGCAATGGATTGTAATGTATCAATGGGTACATACTCTGTCCAATCGTATGAATGACGGGTACGTGATTTCAAGACCATGTCGTATCCACCACTTGCCCAGGTACGGGAGCGTTTTTGCCAGGCATCAGGCCAGCTGGCAACAAAATCTTCTGCTTCAATAACCAGCGGTTTAATTTTGTTCTGATACATTTTGACGTCTGCAGCGGTGAGCTTGTAGACAATACCATTGGAGGCTTTATAGGAATCAGCAATGTCTGCCACGTTCACGTCGACCAGGACACCGGACGTATTGATGTAACGTCCATCGTTGTTAATCGCCGTGTACTGTAGCACCATATCGGTCGTGATTTCTTGCAAAATATCCGACAAGGTTTGCAAACTATCCTTTTGTTTGAAATACTTGAGGTATTTGGTTTGCAATGCAGTCAAGGCACCTTCATCAAGAAGCAGGAAGGTTGAAGTAACCATCTCATTATCCAAGGGTACAGCCATCAAGTACGGATTACTATATGACCAAACTGTGTCGTACACGGAGCGACCTTCGCTATCTACTCCTATGCGAACACTGCGGTCTTTATCCATGACCCGTTGGTTAAATGAGGTAATCATGTCGACCATGGGATTACCGGCTTGTGTTTGCAGGTATTCCCAGATATTCATCCGTTCTTCAATAATACCGTCAACAACATGTAGCACACCGTTTTTTGAAGCGATGTTCCAGCGGCTAACCTGAACGCCAGAAACCAAATTGTTTACCATGGAAACAAGTTTCTGACTCAACATTTGCATTTTGGAAGCGACAAAATTGCCTTCTTTGTCGGCATAGACCAGCTTGTATGAGAGATGGTTTTGCACCATCACCCTCAGTGCTGCCGTGTCAGCCAAGTCTATAGTAGCCAATGCACTGTTTGACGGTGCAAAAACCGTGTACGATACATCCGAGCTGAGATCGTCTGCGTACCCCGTGATGTCAAGTACTTGGGCAAAGGTGGAAAGGTCTGGATTAGCCGCTACCAATGCAGACAGAGGTTTGCTGCGGTCACCGCTTTCAAACTGATTCACGTCTTCCCACGCATCGCAGCCTGCCAGCGTAAAGGCAGTCAAAGCAAGTATCAGAACAATACTATTTTTCATACGTTTATTTTTATGAACCAAAACCAAGACTTCTTAATAATGGAAGGTTCGTGATGGTTGTTTATTCAATTGTTGTCGTGTCAACAGGGCATTCTTCAATAGGCCAGACTTCACACGGTTTCAATTCTGGACCAACCCAATTACCCTTGACATCCACGCGAGGCCAAACCTGATTTTCCTCAATGGGGATAAATTGGATCATATCGATGTTACCCAACTGACCTACACGACGGTTGGTCGTGGGTTCCAAACGAAGGGTATGTCTGCCCGTGGTATAAACCTTGATCGTTCCCAACAGTTTGGAGACAACCACTGAATTGTATTTCTTGGCATTATACATCTTCCATCCCTCAATTTCAGCCAAGTCGGGTTCTGTACTCGTATTGCTTGGCATGTACAAGGACATGTCAAAAATGTACGGCAGCACTTGATCGTCGTAGCCCGCCTGCTTGAAGCTGGTCTTAATGTAACACTGGAGTTCACGACGGTAGCAGATCCACACTTTATAGGCGGTTCCTTCTTCACTACCAATCAATACAGGTGTCTTCATTTCCATCCAACGAATAGCACCCAAATCCAGGTTGAGACGCAGATAATCACCATAAATATATTGTGACTTCTCATCAAAAGCAGCCATGTTTTGCGGCACTGTCCCACAATAATAGTGGATCTGTTGTTGAGCCGTAGGGGTTCCAGATTTGTACTCCCAGGTTATTTCTGACAAGTCTCCGGGATTGAAATCGGCAGCACAACCGGGCTTGCGGAAATTACGCAGTGCCATGATTTCAGGTTGTTCAGCAATATCCCAGTACACACGGTAGGCTGAGCGTATTTTTATCTGGATGTTCCCGGATACTTTTTGGATAACGCCATTGGAACATGACCAGTCAGCATACACACTGGTGCGATCAAGTGGAATACCGGCTTCGGTGGTTTGACCCAATTTCAGTTCATTAAGTAGAATAAGGGTTGCCGTATCGGCAAACTGACGTGTAAAGGTCAATACTTGGTTTTTCACCAGGGTTTCCAAACTGGATGCGGATAATAAATCGGCCACGTATGCCAAACGAGGCACAGTGTGGTAGGCGATGTAGTTGTGCAACAGCGAATCTTCATCTTCGATGGCCGGCGTATTGGTGCGCAAATCGGCAATCAATTCGGCCAGGTTGGTGATACCTGAAGCGGCATAGGCCTCATTATCTTGAATAAACAAGGTCTTCCAGGAGCCCTTCACATTGGTGGCCAAGAGGTCTGCCATACCGGAACGTTCAAAGGCTTCTTTGAACATGGAGAACGATGCAGGCAAGGCACGGACGCGAGCCGTAATGGACTCTGTCAACGTATCGGGTGGTGTCAGCACCTGATCAATGATGTGCAAATGTCCGTTGCTGGCCTTGATGTCCCGGGGTGAAACAATCAATGCTTGTCTGTTGATGCGAATGTCTTCACCTTCCTGTTTGGTTGTCAGATAGGAACCGGCAAAGTTGGGGTAAGCCATACGACCATCAACAAAACCCGTTGTGGTTAAGCTGTCTGTTTTATCAGAAATGTTCAACAAATGGTATTGAACGATAGCGGCAGCTTCCTGCACACTTAAATCATTCACTGTTGTTTTGCCTATCTGTAACAAATAGGTATTGACAGCATCGTTTGTAGGGGCAAACAAGGCGTAATTACCGTAAGCGTGCACCGTACTGCGCATGCCGCTTATATCCAGAATCGACAGAAAGGCTGTCAGATCCTGTTCTTCCATCAGTTCGTCAATTTGTTTATCGTCGGAAATAACTATTTCCATCACGTCTTTCTCACACGAACTCATTGCCAGCAACATTGCAAATGTCGCAACAAAAGAGAACAACGATTTCTTCTTCATGGGATTGTAGTTAGCTATGAGTTATTTCTGATAAAAATCATTTTGTACCAATTTCTTGTTGCGTTGTAATTCCGAGGCATTAATCGGAAGGTACAAGCTACCCGAATTTGTTTGCCATTTACTTTGAATGATGGATACTTTTTCAGGAGGAGCGGCCAATACGGCCATCCGGATCAAATAACCCATCGTGCGCTCATTAAAATCTTCCCGTTGAGCCAACCTCAACAGGTCATACCATCTTTTCCCTTCGAAGGTTAATTCGCGGGCACGTTCAGTAAGAACAAACTCTTCCATCGTTTTGGCATCCAAATCGCCGGTGTGTTTGTAAAACAGGTCGGTTGATTCGGGTGCATTGGCACGTTCGCGTATTTTGTAAACTAATGCCAAGGCTTGATTGAGTTTAACCTGATCGTTATCAACCATGGCTAATTCGGTTAATGCTTCAGCTTTCATCAACAGCACGTCGGCCAAGCGGTAGAATATCCAATTGCTATTGGAAGTAGATGTGGTTCTCCACTGTACAGGTGTCGACGTATTGTCCAGACCGGCCCATTTCCATATATACTTACCAACATAAGAAATACCTTCTGTACGGATGTCACGCCAACCCCGGTCAATGTTGGATGTAATGAAATAGACATCCGAGAAGTTTGCCTGGTTGACCTCAATGGCATTGGAGACATTGGCACTGAACATCGAGACGTATGGATTGTTGTACGTGGGAGGATTCTTTAATTCAAAAATACTTTCCACACAGTTGCCATTGGCATACATAACCCTGAACAAGTTGACAACATCGCCTTGCATTGCTTCATAGATGGTATCTGTTTTTCCTGTTTCGAGGTTGTAGACTGGCACTTCCTCACGTCCGACAGGTACCAACGAATACTGACCGGAATTGATGACACGGTCGGCCATGGCGATACAGGTTTCATAGTCTCCTTTCCATAAACTGATGTCAGCCAACAAAGTGGCCCAACCATAGTAATTGAAACGGTTTTTATTCACATCACTATTACTACTTCTAGCCTCTTCCGTATCGTCGTACTTGACAGGAATGTCATTTTCAACAGCTTTGAGGGAGGCAATTAGTTTGTCGATGATTTGCTTACCGTCCGTTTTGGGTATCGAGAATTCCTGGTAGTCATAGATACTGGCTTCCTCAACATAAGGTACATCCCTGAACGTTCGTACCAGGTAGAAATACATCAACGAACGGATACAGGTCACTTCAGCGATATAGGCATCCAGTTGTTCCTGTGAAAAGGACGCGTCTTTTTCAAGGACCTGAGGTGCCAATTCAATCACCGTATTACATTGGTTAATCACTTCGTAAAACGAAGCCCAATCGGTAAAACTATTTGTCGTGGTAATTTCTCCGTTGTTCAACGCTTTCAGGTCAGCATTTGCCCCACTGGCTGGTGCTGCCAGATCGGCGCGCATTTCCCCCCACACAAAGTACTGTCTCATCATCTCTGTAGACAGCATCTGTGAATAACAACCCAGGACCGCTGAACGTACTTCCTCTTTGGTCTTCCAGAAACGTTCACGTACGACACCATCTTCCGGTTGCAGATTGAGCCAATTATCGCAAGATGAAAAGGCAACAACAGCGACCAACATCGTCAGTTTTAACAACCGAGACGAAACAGAGGCGCCCATCAGGCGGTTCAATCGTTTGAATTTTATAGAGCTTCTCATTTTCATTGTGTTAGTAATTAGACATGAAAGGTTAGAACGACACGCTCATACCAAGTGTGTAACTTTTTGGAACGGGCGTCCTGGCATTGTCTTGAAAAGTTCCGAGCCTGATTTCAGGATCCTGTCCTGTATAGTTCGTCAACAACAACACATTTTGCATGGTGAAATACAGATAGGTATCCTGAAGCTTGAAGCGAGATAAGAAAGGCCTGGGAAAGTTGTACCTCAACGTGATGGATTTCCAACGGATGAAAGAGCCATCTTCCACAAAGCGGTCAGAAGCAAGCCAGTTGTACCCTTCTGCATGCAAAGCACGGGGGAGCAAATCCTTGGGAGCATCATCGGGATTGGCGTATTCATGACGCCAACGACGAAGCACTGATGTAGCCTGGTTGTTGAAGCCATACATATTTTCCAATGACATACGGGCAGCGTTTACAATGTCATTGCCGTAACGATAGTGGAATACAGTACTCAACGACCAGTTCTTATATTTGACGGAGGGGGTGATACCACCGTATATAAGCGGATTGTAGTCGCCTAAGTACACGATATCCTGGTAGTTGATTTGTCCATCTTTGTTGATATCCTCATACTTGGCATCACCAGGTTGGAACGTGTATTCCAACGTAGGGTAACCAAATTTCATGTACACAGGCACTTGATTGCCACTGCCATCAGTTGTCATGATTTGTTTGCCATCTTTTCCAATAGCAATGGTTTGATCCCTGTTCAAGTAAACACCTTGGTACTTATAGCCATAAAAAGCGCCACGGGGTTGACCGGCAACAAGACGTGTGATATATGCTCCATTGCTGCTCCAATCTTCGAAATTGTCCAGGTCGGCATATTCTGACAGTTCGGTCACCGAGTTTTGTTCACGGGCCATATTGAAGGCAACGTTCACATTCCAATCTTTTGTTTTTACGGGTGTGTAATTGAGGTTCAGTTCCCACCCTTCGTTGCGGAGGGTACCAAAGTTTAACGCCATTGTTGAAAAACCGGAAGAAGTGGGTATAGACGTTCTTGAGCTATACTGATCCTTGGTAACACGGATGTAGTAGTCAAATTCAAGGTTTAACTTGTAATCCAAGGCTACAAAATTCAAACCGAAGTTATTCTGCAAAGAACGTTCCCAACGGAGTTCCTTCAGTTCCAAAGAGGAAGGATACGATGTCGCTTCACCCAAATATCCGTATGAATAGGAACTGTAACGGTTGAAATATAGGTAATCGGCATCGGGGCTCTTACCTGTGATACCGTAAGAAGCACGCAGCGAGAAGTCATCCAACCAGTTACCCTTAAATCCACTCATCCAAGGCTCACCGGAGACACGCCAGCGGCCGGAAAGTGCCGGGAACAAACCATAGCGATAGTTTTTACCGAACCTGGAGTCACCGTTCAACGATAAGTTACCGTAAATGGTATAGCGGTCCAAATAGGTATAATTCACATTAGCCAAAGCACTCATGGTACGTTGTTGACCAACGCCTGAGGTCAGTTCGTTGTCCAGGATGTAATAATTGACAGGATCTGTCAGGTAATTGGACGGAGAACCAGCTGTTGCCACACCAAACGAATAACTTTCACGTGAATAGGTATTGGTACCTAATAAAGCGATCAAACGGTGTTTGGTATCATCCAACTTCGGGGTGAAATACAAACGATTGATGGTCTGGATAACAAAAGATTCGGGTTCAGCCAAAGAAGCCTCGTTGAAGTACTTGTTATCGTACCAGTTCACACCGGAAGCGGTTGACGTTAAAAATTTCTCTTTCCTGTCATTACCTACGTCAAAGCCGACGTCGAACGTGTAACGCCATGTTTCGTTGGGTTTGATTTGCACCTGTAAATGAGGAATAATCTTTTCACTGGTGATATTGAAATCACCCAGATTTGCGAGTGCAACAGGATTAAATACAGCAGGGTATGAACCCTGTGGGCCATTAAGGGGTGTAAAATAGGTAGGCATCTGCACCCCTTTTTCATTGTATTCATAAATACCCTGGTTGGGCATCATGGTGTACGCGCGGGAACGGACGTCGTTTCTCTCATCCCCATTGGGTAAGAGGTTACGCTGGTTTTCGGAGTGCGTGTAGGCGATGTCGGCACTGAACCTGATTTGATCTGATACGTAGTAGTCCAGGTTCAAACGGGTGTTGATACGCGACAGAGCCGTTCCAATGGTATTTCCTTCGGTATTGTAAAAACCGGCTGAAAAGGAGTAACGTACTTTTGAGCTACCACCACGTACGGACAAGTTATAGTCTTGCGTATAGCCGGTACGGGAAATGGCCTTTACCCAATCGGTATTGTTGTTGTAATTGTAAAAGGTGTACGGATCGCGTGGGTCGTATGAAAAAGGTTTGCCTGTCACTGAAAGCAAATCGAGTGGTTTACCTGTATTCATATACGACTCCAGAATCATGGTGGAGTATTCGTTACCAGAAAGGGTTGGAATGGATGCTGCCTGAGGCAATAGACCGCCTTTGGCAACAAAGGTAATCTTGGGAGGTGAAATCGAACCACGTTTGGTCGTAATCTGCAACACACCGTTGGCCGCTTTCGATCCCCAAATGGCTGTCGCAGCAGCGTCTTTCAACACCACAATATCCTTAATATCAGAAGGTGCCACATTGAGCAATTGGGAAAACTCTTCTTCGGTAGCCGTAGAGAAGTCAAAATCGGCACCAATCTCTGTTTCCAGGGGTATACCATCGACCACAATCATGGGTTGGTTGTTACCGCTGATAGATGTGATACCACGGATGCGGATGGTCATACCACTACCGGGGTCACCGGCGTTGGCCATAATGTCCACACCAGCCAATCGTCCTTGTAACGCTTCATCGACGGAGGCTACATTCAAGTCGGCAATTTCTTCTGCACTCAACTTGGAGATGGCCATGGAGATATCTCTTTCATCAATATCCATGGAACCTACACGTTGTTTCTGCGTTGCACTGACAACAACCTCCTGCAACTGTCCCCTTTCTTGCAAGGCTATTTTCAGGTCGTTATTGTTTCCGATGGGTATCTCCAGTTTCTTATAACCAACATAGCTGATGGTTAGCTTATTTGCCTTACTGGAGACCAATAGACTAAAGTTTCCATCCAAATTGGTTGCCGTACTGGACAACACGCGGTTGTCGTTGTTGATTTCCATTACGGTGGCCCCAATTATCGGCTCTCTGTCTATTGCTGAAACAACAGTCCCGCGTATGAGCGTTTTTTCCTGTGCAAATACCGTTGCCGTTGCCAGAAGAAGTACGACAATGAGACTATAAATTTTTCCTGTATTTTTCATAGTATTTACTGTTGTATATTGTTCGCCCTATGCTTTGTCGTGCATGACAAGGTTGCTTGAAATGCTACGGCTTCAGGTTGTTGACGTTTCATTGTGCCACTTTGAAGTTGAAGTAATTATTGACTTCGTGCAAGACTGCCTTACAGGCAATGCGGTTACTACGGTAGTTGTTGGGGATGGTTGACCCTGTCACTTTTCCACGTTGCACGCGCACCGTTTTGGAATCACCGTCTACAAGCACCTTACTACCCAATACGACATCCTGAGGTATGAAGTTCAGCAAACCACCTGAGCTCTTGCTAATCTCCAACAACAAGGTTTGGTTGGTCAATTGGTAATCTGTACTATCAACCTTCACGGTCGCGTTGACCTTGGCTACAACAGGCACCAGGGCTCTGTTGGGTGACATTTCATTGACAGGGTACAAATACCCTTTGATGTTGTCGTCAACAAACACACGTCCTTGTATAATGTGTGAATAGACGAAGAAGGCTGCTTTGGCAAAATCGTCCGGGTGATCGGAGTTTACATTTTCCAACGGAGGCAACAAGCCAGCGTTGATGGCTGACTGCATGGCCGTTTTATTGGGCATCAGGACAGTATAGAATTGTTCTGCGCTAAGATTTTCCAAGGTGAAATCCGCATTGTCATCAGGATATTTCTTGACGGCTTTTTGCAGATAGTCAACAAATAAGGCAACGTTCGGGTTTTGTGTGCGCGCACGATCCAGGTATTCCCACAGTGTGAGATCCCTGTATTGTTTGTCTTCACTGGCACCGGTCACACGGGGCGAATACTGCAAAAGGCCATCCACTTTCCAAACGGTCCCGTTCAGATAAGTTTCATTTAGTTTCGTCAGGTTGACAAAGGTATTATCCTCAATATTGCCGGCAGCCTGCATTTGGTTGTCTTTGTAGCGAACCGGATCCCCGTAACTTGTCACAGAGAAATTCCATCCGTCATAGTTTGAAATACCGGTTGTCGCAAAATCGGTTATCTCGCTATCGATCTCATCGTTTTTCAGTCCGGCGAAGATGTGTTCACGCAACAGGCGGGTCAAACGGTTGTTCGTATTCACATTATCACCTGCCGAATGGGAGAAGGTATTATCAGACAGACTGTATGAAAAGCCATCAGCTTGCAACAGAGCGTCATCAAATGCCAGCACGGTATAGCGTTCTGAAATGAAACCATTCAGCGCACACTTTTGTAAGTCTTCGCGTAGAGACGTATTAAAGTTGTTAACATAAGCGATGTTGGACCACTTGTGAGCAGGATTCAAGAATATTTCAGAATAGACCGACTCAAAAATGCGGCTTTTGACAACACTGTCACTATGATACACAAAACCGTTGCTGGCCAACGTGCCTCCGGTAATCGGACTAGCGGCAAACTTATTGCCAGCAGAACCCACACCGTTCAGGTAGTCTCCGTTTCCGTTAAGAGAGGTTTCATAATTGGCAGGCCAAACCAAGGAAGCTGTCATATGAGCATCAACCAGGGTTTTGATAATCTCAGTCGGCACTGTCTGGTTGGTACCATAATATTTAAGCACCCTTTTATTCATATATTCCCTTAGCGCAGAAGCCTTTGGAAGGATCAATGTGTAACCTGCTTTTTCCGGCAAATAGGTTTCCGTTCCAAAGTCCAGCACATTCTCCAGGTTGAGCGAGTAGGTCAGGTTGGTATAAAACTTTATATATATACGGTCAATATCATCGTTGGGCATGATCTTTTGCAATGCCTTGAGCGTAGTGGGTGATGTTACTTCAGTATAGTTTCTGAACAAATAATTACCATTGATATCTTTAACATCCACCAAGGATTTGAAAAGACCGTTCTCGGGTTCGTTAAGAACATCAGCGATGTTTTTCAAGGGCATATTAACGGTTGAAACTTCATGGATAATACCGTTTTCAGCACGGATATCAGACCGTAAAACCACCCCTCCCTGGATATTTTTACCCGTATAGGTCAATCCAGGATAAAAAACGGAATAATCAAACGCTGTGAGTGACGGAGCGTATGAATTGAAAAAAGCCGATGTAAAGGCTGGCAGGTATTTATAATTGTTATAAGAGGTGGTCCAAGCACTTTCCATTGTCTGATCGACGACCCAGTTGTTGTTGAATTCGGGATCGCGATAAGGCAAGGAATAATACTGTGTTTTGTACTTAAACGACCCTCCTACTCCCAATGAGTCAAACACGTACGTGCTGTTACAAATGGAATAGGCTACAATTTTATCAACCAATGAGTCGGGAATTTCTCTTACCGAGCTGTACCCCTTTTGGGTCAAGAAGGCATTGAACGCCGAATCATTGGGAGCAAACACGGTGTAGAGGCCTGCACCTTGTAACACTGAAGCGTAGCTGGTACGATCAACCGCCTGGAGGTAGTTCGTAAAAGAACCATCGGCCTGAAGCACCTCATAAATGGGTGGTTCGAGCCAATTGGGGCGCTCATAATATTGGTCTTTTTCGCAAGAGGATAATACGCAAAGCAGGCAACAGACAGACCAAGAACTGACTATCCTCGCAAGGGTTTTGCTCTTCATACCGGTATTGACATTTAAAGTTATATATCAAACGAGATTAATAGTGGCAAAAATAGGGCATTTCAAGCTAGGCAACCTCCTGTCAGTGTTTCGATCTACAAAAGAAATCGGACAAAAAGCACCACAACAGGCACTGATTCCCATAACTGTCCTTATACAAATGTAAAAGTAGTTATTTCATCCAAACTATGCAAGAGGGACACCGACTTATTGTATTGTATATACAAGACGCCCTTCAGAAAAAGGTGAAAGAAGGCAAATAAGACCCCCCTATGCTGATATCTTATTGTCCTCACTCACACAATCGCGAGAATTGTTTATTTTTAAAAAGAACTACAATTCTCTTTAGAGCAACAATCGTAACAAGACAGGGGGCCTTCCTAATGGAAAGTCCCCTGCTATGCACGCTTTTGAACGATTTGTACTAGTCTCCTTTCTTATTTGACACTACCGGCCAGGGAACAGGGCAATGATTTCAACGCCTGACTTACCAGATAGGCGTTGACCTGAGCACCAGCTTTGGTGGTATGAGTATGGTCACCGAAGTAATAGGGTGCTACAAAGGCCTGCCCCATGGCGTCGTACTTGTCACAAACCAGGTTGTGCAAGTCGATAAACATGGCATTCTCTTGAGCAGCAGCCTGTTTGGCCCACAAGGCATAGCTTTCATTGTTGCGGATAACTTTACCCTCTTTCCAGTCATTGCGTGGAATAAGGCTGACAACGACGGGAATAGCACCCTTAGCCTTGGCATCCTTAATGTATTGACGGATGTACCAGCCATAGGTATGGATGGTCACGGTATCCTTGTTCGGGCGTTCAATCATGACGAAATCCTGCGATTCCTCGCCATTGCCTTTTAGCGTAGCTCTGGCACGTCCTGTATTAAAAGGACCGCCATCGTTGTGTCCGAATTGAAGGAGTACATAATCGCCTGGTTTGAGACGGCTTTGTACATTATCCCACAACCCTTCCTCTATATAGGTGCGGCTGCTGCGTCCACCACGTGCGTGGTTGACAACCTTGACATCGTCATTCAAGAAATCGGCCAGGAAAGCACCCCAACCCCATTGACCATTGCTGCCTGAACCATCACCATTCTTAACGGTAGAATCGCCGATGGTATAGACCGTCACGGTGCTGTCTTTTTCCGTAAGTCCTGGTTGTTTGCCCTTGGCTGAGGTTTTTTCATTGGTCAACTGAATAACCAGAATGGAGAAAGATTGACCCAGAGCGGTATAATCGAAGGTATTTCCCACCAGCTCCAGTTCTTTTTCCTCAGGTTTAACAGCATCAGGGTTGTCCAGGGTGTTTTGTTCCCTTAGATTGTCCGATTGCAGGCGGATCAGTTTCACATCGGCTGTGGCTTGCTTGAAGTCTTTCAAGTTTACTGTCACCGTCTTGGCTTTTGGATCCTTGTTCACAATCTTGATGATCAATCTGTTGGTCTTGCTATCTTTGACGGCGCTGGCGT
>JAAYBL010000275.1 GCA_012718945.1 Bacteroidales bacterium | reverse complement strand
TTTTCTACACATTAATGTCCCATGCATGATTACGAAACAACAACACCCCACCGCTTTAGGCGATGGGGTGTTAGGTGGGGTTAAATAAGCGGCGTTAAAACTCCGAATTGAAGTGGAAGCGAATGGCTTCGAAGTCTTGCTGGGCCATGCGGAGCACGTACTCGGATTCGGCCAGGAAGACGTCGCGGCCTTCTTTGTCGAAGGCCATGAACTGGTACTTGCGGCGTTTGAATTGGTCGAGGGCTTGAGGGTCGTCACTCTCTATCCAGCAAGCTTTGTGGAGGTGGATGGGCTCCCAGCGGCAGAGGGCTCCATATTCGTGTTCCAGACGGTACTGGATGACTTCAAATTGCAACTGCCCCACCGTGCCAATGATTTTGCGGCCGTTGAACTGGTTGGTGAAGACTTGAGCCACCCCTTCGTCCATGAGCTGGTCGATGCCTTTGTTGAGCTGCTTGGATTTTAGGGGGTCGGCGTTCTCGATGTACTTGAACAATTCGGGCGAGAAACTGGGGATGCCTTTGAAGTGCAGGTCTTCGCCGCCGGTCAGGGTGTCGCCGATTTTGAACGTGCCCGTATCGGGCAGACCAACGATGTCACCAGGCCAAGCTTCGTCGACCACCGATTTTTTCTGGGCCATGAAGGCGGTGGGAGCTGAAAACTTCAGCTGCTTACCCAGGCGCATATGCTTGTAGTTGACGTTGCGTTCAAACTTGCCCGAACAAACCTTTAGGAAGGCGATGCAGCTGCGGTGATTGGGGTCCATGTTGGCATGGATCTTGAAAATGAACCCGCTGAAGGAGGATTCCTCCGGGCGCACCAGGCGTTCTTCGGCCTTGGTGTAGCGGGGGGTGGGGGCGATGCGCACGAAGCAATCGAGCAATTCCTTGACGCCGAAGTTGTTGAGGGCCGATCCGAAAAAGACGGGGGCCAGGTTGCCCTGCAGGTAGGTTTCGGTGTCGAAGGTATCGTAAATGCCTTCGATCAGGTGCAGGTCTTCGCGCAAACGGGCTGCGTTGCCCGGGCCGATGTAGCCTTCCAGTTCGGGGCTGCTCACGTCGTCGAAGGCGACCGATTCCGTGACGGTTTGTTTGGAGGGTGTGTAGAGGTCGAGCTTCTCCTGGTAAAGGTTGTAGACGCCTTTGAAGCCGGGACCCTGGTCAATGGGCCAGCTCAGTGGCCGCACGGCAATGCCCAGTTCACTTTCCAGCTCGTCGAGCAGGTCGAAGGGGTCCTTGCCAAGACGGTCCAACTTGTTGACGAAAATCATCACGGGGGTCTTGCGCATGCGGCAGACTTCCATCAGTTTACGGGTTTGGGTTTCCACGCCCTTGGCGATGTCGACCACGATGATGACGCTGTCCACGGCCGTGAGGGTGCGGTAGGTATCTTCGGCAAAATCCTGGTGACCGGGGGTGTCCAGGATGTTGATCTTATAATCGTCGTAATCGAAGCCCATCACCGAGGTGGCCACTGAGATACCGCGTTGCTTTTCAATCTCCATCCAGTCGGAGGTGGCGGTCTTCTTGATCTTGTTGGACTTGACGGCGCCTGCCACGTGGATGGCACCCCCGAAAAGCAGGAGTTTTTCGGTCAGGGTGGTTTTACCGGCGTCAGGGTGGCTTATGATGGCGAACGTGCGTCGCCTGGCTATTTCTTGTTCGAGTTGGGTCATGCGGGTTGATTCAGTAATTCATTCAGGCATACCGCCAGACTGGTTTCCCAGCCGGGGATGCTCAGAGCGTAGTCGGCTTTGATTTTGGTTTTGTCGAGCACGCTGTAAGCCGGACGTGGAGTACGGCTGGGGTATTCACTGGTAGTCACGGGCTTGACGGCGCAGGTGGTGATGCCGGCCAGTGCGTGGATTTTCAACGTGAATTCGTACCAACTGCACACGCCTTCGTTGGAATAATGGTATATGCCGGGGGTGAATTGTCCGGCCTCACTTTTGAGGAGGATGTGCATCAAGGCACCGGCCAAATCTCCGGCGAACGTGGGCGAGCCAATTTGGTCGTTGACCACGTTGAGGCTGTCGCGTTCACGACCGAGGCGCAGCATGGTCTTGACAAAGTTGGTACCGAAGGCCGAGTACAACCAGGCTGCGCGCACGATGACGGAGCGGGGGCAGAGGCGCTGTAACGTCTCTTCGCCAGCCAGTTTGCTTTTTCCGTACACGGTGGCCGGGCAGACAGGGTCGGATTCCTTGTAGGGTTGGGTGCTGGTGCCGTCAAAGACGTAGTCGGTGGAAACGTGCAAGAGGATGGCATCGGTCTGGGTGGCCGCTTTGGCGAGGTGGGCCACAGCGTCCCTGTTCACCAGGTAGGCGCCGGCAGCGTCCTCTTCGGCTTTGTCAACGGCTGTGTAGGCGGCGCAGTTGATGATGTAGGCGGGACGTTCCCTCCGACAAAAATCCAGGACGCCTTCGGCATCGCTCAAATCCAGTTCGCCGATGTCGGTGAACAACCAGCGGAAATCAGGATGAAGGACGGCTTGTTTGCGCATTTCCTGGCCCAGTTGGCCGTTGGCGCCGGTGACCAGGATGGTCTTGATGGACAGTCCGTATTCGAACGTGGCTGCCTGGTGTTGTTTGTGCTGGTCGGGCAAAACGCCGCCAAGGGGAAAAGTAATACCCATGATTGCTAGGTTAGGTGGTTATGCGTCCGGATCCAATCCTTCTTCGCGGTCTTTCTTGTAATGGATGGCCAATGCCCTCAGCCACTCGCTGACTTTAACGGCTGCGGCCTGGGTGCCTTCGCTGACGGGTTTTTGTTGAAGCTTCAAGACTAACACCCCGTACAGTAGGTTGAAGGCTGTTTCCACCTCGCCGGCGACTTGACTGCCCGATTTGGCCCTCAGCTCGACCAACAAGGGCAGCACGTTGTAATAGGCCAGGCTGTACTGTGATGCCGAGGGGGAGGCCAGTAACTGGTTGTGCAGATCGGTCAGCTCGAGGATGACGTTGGTGTTGAGCTGGAGGTGCCCCTTTTCGGCGACACCTTCACGCCGCATCATGTCGATGAGGCTTTCGTACCAGGCCCTGATGTCGGCCTTGATTTCGTCGGGTTGCTGGTAGGCATCGATGATGGTGGCTTGTATGGCGTCAAGGTCCAGGCGAAAGGCCCGGATCTGATCCTCAATGTGCCACATGTACAGGAGGTATTCGGCGATGTTCTCTTTTTTCTTGCCTTGTGCGGTGAGCATGGGTTATGACAGGATATCCAGGGCCAGGGCCTTGAGGTTGAGTCCGTCAAAGTTGCCGGACGACATCAGGAGGAGGTTGCGACCGTGGTAATCGAGGGTCTTCAGGGTCTTGACCAATTCGGCTGAATCGGTGAACACCGTCACTTGACGGCCACCGAAGGCCAGGGCGACCTGGTCGGGGGTGATGGGCGCCAGTTGCTTGTGCTCAATGGTCTTCGGGTTGTAGTACACGAAGGCTTGGTGGGCGTCCTTCATGCTGTCCTTGTATTCGGGCAGGAAGTCAGCTGTCAGGCTGCTGAACGTGTGCAACTCCATGCAGGCTGTGAGTTTGCGTCCCGGGAACTGCTGCCGTACGGCCGTCACGGTGGCTTTGAGTTTGGACGGTGAATGGGCGAAATCCTGGAAAATGGCGCAGTCGTCGGTTTCAGCTAGCATCTGCAAGCGTTTGGCCGCTCCTTTGAAGCTGCTGATGGCGCCGTAGAAGTCTTTGTCGGTGACGCCCAACTGACGACAGACCAGGTGGGCTGCCTGAATGTTCTGCAGGTTGTGTTCCCCGAAAACCTGCAGGGGCACGTCGCCGTTTTTGGTTTGCAACCAGGTCTTACCTTCCAACACCTGGTAGGGATGGGTTCCGTAAGGCATGGGGGTGAGGTCGCTGCGGAGTGAGCCGGCCAATTCAATCAGGTTGGGGTCGTTTTCGAAGTAGATGAACTTGCCGTCGCGTTCGATTTTCTGGGAGAAAATCCTGAATTGCTCTACGTAGTTCTCAAAGGTAGGGAAGACGTTGATGTGGTCCCAGGCTATGCCCGTCACGACAGCAATGTGTGGCCTGTACACGTGAAACTTGGGCCTGGGGTCCAGGGCTGAGGTGAGGTATTCGTCGCCTTCGAACACAGCGATGCGGGCTTCTTCCGACAGCCCCACCATGGTATCGAAGCCCTCGATCTGAGCGCCCACCATGTAGTCGAACGGTTTTCGCAGCTGTTTGAGGACGTGCAGGATCATCGAGGTGACCGTGGTCTTGCCGTGACTGCCCCCGATGACCACCCTGGTTTTGGTGAGGGTTTGTTCGAGGAGGAATTCGGGGTATGAGTAGATGCGCAAGCCCAATTCCTTGGCTCTGAGCAGTTCAGGGTTGTTTTCCCTGGCGTGCATGCCCAGCACTACGGCGTCCAGTTCCTTGGTGATACGTTCAGGGTGCCAGCCCTCGGAATCAGGTAGCAGTCCCTGTTCGGCCAAACGGGTTCTGGCCGGGTCGAAGATCTCGTCGTCAGACCCTGTAATGGTTTCGCCTTTTTTGTGCAGCGCCAGGGCCAAGTTGTGCATGGCGGCTCCGCCGATGGCGATAAAGTGAATGTTCATACGCCGGGTATGGAAAAAAAACGGTTAATTTGTGGTGCAAAAATACGGTTAATCCATGACAATACAGCCGATAGAAACGGGTTTTTTTTCCACTGACGGTGGCGCCATGTTTGGCATGGTTTCCCGTCGGGTATGGTCGTCCAAATACCCTGTGGACGGGGATAATCGCTGTCCACTGGCCATGCGCATCCTTTTTGTCGATATGGGGGCGCACAAGGTTTTGTTTGATACGGGAGCGGGAACGGCTAAGGTGCATGGTATTGATTATTACAAGTTCCACGACCCCCTGGACGTGCGTGAGGCATTGGCCAGGCTGGGGTATGCGCCTGATGCCATCACCGATGTGGTGCTGAGTCACTTGCACTTTGACCATTGTGGGGGTGCCGCCGTTGAAACCGCCCCCGGGCATTGGGTGCCCACCTTTCCCAAGGCCACTTACTGGGCCGGCTCACGGCAACGAGCCCTTACGTTTAACCCTTCCCGCTGGGAGGC
>JAAYBL010000274.1 GCA_012718945.1 Bacteroidales bacterium | reverse complement strand
TGGCCGGCCCTGTCTACGCTGCGGCCGTCATCTTACCCAAAGACTTTGGCTGTGAGGCACTGAATGACTCCAAGCAACTAACGGAAAAGCAGCGCTATGAATTGAGGCCCCTCATCGAATCGGAGGCGCTAGCCTGGAGCCTGGGCATTGTCGATGCCGCTGAAATTGATAAAATCAACATCCTGAACGCCTCTTTTCTGGCCATGCACAGGGCCATTCAGTCATTGAGCACTCAACCTGAGTACCTGCTCATTGATGGCAACCGCTTTCGCTACATCAACGAGCTACCCCTGTATAAGCTACCGCATCATATGGTAGAAGCCAGGCGTTTCTTGAACTATCCTGCCATACCTCATACCTGTGTGGTCAAAGGAGACGGTCTTTACCTGTCCATCGCTGCGGCGTCCATTCTAGCCAAAACATACAGGGACGATTACATGAACCTACTGCACGAACAAGACCCCAGGTACCACTGGAACAACAACAAAGGTTACCCCACGGAGGAACACAGGGAAGCCCTTCGCCAATACGGGCTGACAGAACACCACCGGAAAAGCTTCCACGTGGTCGACAATCAATTAACGTTGGATTTTTAAAATCAGGCCTGCTGTAACTGGAAGACCTTTGCGTACTGCCTGATTTGTTTAACCATGGAAACCAGACCGTTGGAACGGGTGGGTGACAAATGGTCTTTCAAGCCAATCCGATCAATGAAATAGAGATCGGTTCCCAGGATTTCTTCGGGCGTCCTTCCATCGAAGACCCTGACAAGCAAAGTGATGATACCTTTTACAATGACCGTATCGCTTTCAGCCTCCAGGTGCATACGCCCGTCCTCAAAGGTAGCGTGTACCCAAACGCGGCTTTGGCAGCCTTCAATCAGGTATTGTGGTTTTTTGTAGGCCTCATCCAAAGGCGGCAGTTCATTACCTGTATCAATGAGCAATTGGTACTTGTCCATCCAGTCATCAAACTCTTCGAACGATTCGATGATGCTGTCTTGAATCTCGTTTATGGTCATGGTCGTTGACATTACGCTGGCGTTTCAGTGGGTCAAAGGTACAAAAAAGGAGGGTTTAGAACATGAGACGAACCCTTTTAAGTCCTTTCACCAAAGCGTCAACCTCGGCACTTGTGTTGTAACAAGCGAACGATACCCTGACAGTACCATCAATGCCCAACGCTTCCATGAGGGGTTGAGCACAGTGATGACCGGTACGGACAGCAATACCCAAATGATCCAGTAGCGTACCGACATCAAAGGGGTGGATGCCATCGAGCAAGAAAGAAAGGACGGCGCTTTTCTCAGATGCCTGACCAAAAATCCTGCATCCATCGATGCTTTTGAGCCCTTCTTCTGCTTCTTTGAGCAGATTAAGCTCGTGTTGGTGAATGCGATCCAACCCCACTTCCTCCACTACGTCCAAGGCTTCAGCCAAAGCTGTCGAACCAATAAAATCGGGCGTACCGGCTTCAAATTTGTAGGGCAACTCATTCCAGGTGGATCCTGAAAAATGAACCTGCTTGATCATCTCACCACCACCCTGGTATGGGGGCAGTTGATTGAGGAGGTCGGCCTTTCCGTACAAGACACCAATACCGGTGGGACCATAGATTTTATGCGATGAAAAGGCATAAAAATCGGCGTTCAAAGCCCTAACGTCCACCTTAAGATGGGGAACAGCCTGGGCACCGTCCACCAGCACAGGTATGCCGGCTGCGTGGGCAAGGCTGATCAAGTGAGCGACAGGATTGACCGTGCCCAGGACATTGGAAACATGCGTCATCGCGACCAGCTTCACCTTGGGACCTAACAGGTTTTGATAGTCCTGTATCGACAGTTCGCCGTTGTTTGTGATGGGAACAACTTTTAGCGTCATCCCTTTGCGCTCACACAGCAATTGCCAGGGGACAATGTTGGAGTGATG
>JAAYBL010000273.1 GCA_012718945.1 Bacteroidales bacterium | reverse complement strand
TAAAAGTATTTTGACCCAAACCAAAGGTATGAAAAATATAACCGTAATGAGCATGGTTACCCACAACGAAACGATGGCAACCACTTTAGTTTTCAAGGGAATGGCATTATGCACCCTGAAATTGGTAATATAAGGGCCCAACTTGGGATGGTGCATCAACCAATTGTAGAGCCGCTGTGAGCCTTTCAAGAATAAAGCAGCAGACAGCAACAAGAAAGGAGTGGTCGGCAAAACAGGCACAACAATGCCTATCAATCCCAACACCAGCGAAATCGAGCCAAGGATGGTGTATAAAAGTCTCATAGGGTTACGAAAGAAGGTTGCGAAACCTGGATTTGTGTAACGTGAGTGTCGAAAAGAGGGTTTACAAACGCATTGTGGAAAGCACTTCGATGGCCTTCGTGCTGTCCATTTCTTCTGTCAAATCAAAGATAGAGGTATGATGTCCCTCCCAGGTTACTATTTCGTTGCTCAACAAAGCATCAGGCACGTGCCCCAATGCTTTGACCAGCTGCTGTCCGAAGGGTAGGCTACCAGGTTCAATCATGCGACCACTATCGTAATCCGATTCGAAACGCAGTCGTTCCACCAAAGCTTCGACCGGTCCAGCGGATAAGTGTACACCATTGAAGCTTTGTGACACCTCAGGCAAACCCAAGGCGGCCTTCTGCTCGAGCAACAGGCGACGCAAACTGCCCTCTTCGGCTTTCAAAGGATTGGTCGCCCCGATAAAATGACGTCTGGATTCAGCCCAGGACAAATCGCCGGACAAGTCGAGCAAAACGATGCTGCGCCCACTGATGGTGAAATGCTCCAATTGCTTGGGGTGAAAGCCGTTTAGCAAGTAAATGGTCTCCAGATCAACACGCACTTTTTCCACATAGGTTCCGCCAGCCAGCTTGACATTTTCCTGATTTTGCCACAGACAATCCAGCGAATGGGCGTTGAAAAAGGGATAGGCATCCAACAATTCGAAACCACCCATCACCTTGAGGTTGGCCAGAGGCTGACCGTACAACGCCTCTAGTCGTTCAGCAGCTGCTTCACTCAAAGCCGCTTTTCCCTTGGTAGCCACATCATCCAACACTCCGTAATGTTGTTTAATCAACCGATGATCCCTAAGGTAATCGGCCGACAACAACGTTGCCGAATGGATGGTAAACCCAAAAGCGGCTATCCTATCAAGAATCAACTCCAGGATAGCATCCAGATTGATCGTCTCTGAAGGACGGGTTATCTCTGGCTTGATGAAACAGAGCCAGTTATTGAGACCATAGGGGGTTACTTCGTCCCGGTAAATGGGCATAGTACGGCAGGGAGTCTGTTGTGCAGAACGGATAGCGTCCTTAATGGCATTTTTCATAGAGAAAGCTGATTGGTTGCTTCATCAAAGATACAACGAATTAAGCACACCAGCCTTTCTCCTAAAAAAAGAGGCCTCAAAACCCCTCAAAAAAGCCTGCCGTATAGTACCTTGGTACTCAACGACAGGCTTAGGGCATTGTACAACCTACAATTACTTCGTGGCCTTTTCGTACCTATCTTCCACAACACGCCAATCAAGCACACTCCAGAAGGCTGCAATATAATCGGCCCTTCGATTTTGATATAACAGATAATAAGCATGTTCCCCAAACATCCAGGCCAATCAGGGGCGTACCACTGCAACCGACACCGGGCATCAAAGGATTATCCTGGTTGGCAGTGGAACAAACATCCAGCTGACCGTCAGCACTTACACACAACCAAGCCCAACCTGACCCGAAACGACCAACAGCGGCCTTGTTAAAGACATCTTTGAAGGCATCCAGACTGCCCCATTTAGCCACAATGGCATCGTTCAACTTGCCCGAAGGCGCCAACTTGGCATTGCCCGATAGTTGTGTCCAAAACAAGGAATGATTCCAGTGACCACCACCGTTGTTACGGACAGCCACAGGGTATTTATCCACCGACCGCATCAATTCATCCAGCGATTTGCCTTCAGCTTCAGTGCCGGCAAGCGCGTTGTTGAGGTTGGTCACATAAGCTTGATGATGCTTGGTATGGTGAATTTCCATCGTTTTAGCATCGATATGGGGTTCCAATGCATCGTATGCATAAGGAAGGCTAGGTAAGGTAAATGACATAATTGTAAGATTTATAGTGTTAATAATCGTTAGTATTGAAATCATGGCTATTTATATTTGATGATTTACTGCAAAGTTAGTAACTTTGCCGAATATTACAAGCTTTTACTTGTTAAATATGTAAAAAAAGTGACATGAACCCGAATAAGACCCAAGACAAGATACTTATCTATCTGAAAATGAATGGCCCAAAGACAGCGCCAGCGTTGGCCAAAGCCTTTGGTATGACAGGCGAAGGCATGCGCCTGCACCTTGTTAAGTTGGAAGAAGAAGGATTCATTCAGTCGGCACCCTTGGTCAAGGGTGTGGGTCGTCCGTCCATCGAATACAGCCTGACAAACAAAAGCCTGCAACGGTTTCCCAACAACCATGCATCCCTGACGGTGCAATTGTTGAAAAACATCAAACAAGTACTGGGGCAAGAAGCCTTGGATACGTTGGTAAAAAGCAAACGAGAAGCCGATTACGCCAGGTACGCGGAAGAGATCGAACCCATCGAAGGCGTAGAAGGCAAATTGAAGAAATTCACGGAAGCCAGAACGAGAGAAGGCTACATGGCTGAACTACAGCAGGACGAAACCGGATGGTTGTTTATTGAAAACCACTGCCCCATCTGCTCAGCGGCTGCTTCCTGCGACGGATTCTGTCAATCTGAAATTGATAACATCAAACGCCTCATCGGCGATACCATGACGGTGGAAAGGGATGACCACGCAGCCAGTGGTGACAGACGTTGTGTCTACCGCATCAAACCCATCTGATTTACATCCGCGTATTAACCCAATCGGCACTTCGTTGCATTAACACCTTAATCAGTGCTGGGGGCACATCAGCCGCTTGCAAGGATTGCTCTTTAAATCCTTTGAAATAGCGCGCTGTTTTCTCTATTCCCTGAGGTTCCAAGGCCAGTTTAAGAACAGGAAGCGCTCCCTGCTCCACCGAGAGCAGGAATGGACGCATCACCGTGTTAATCAGCACATCGTACCATTTTCGCTGTGAAAAAATGCCCGTACGCACCACGCCGGGATGAACAGCCTGCACGGTGATGTCCCTGACAGCCAATTTATCGGCCATATACATCGTCCAAAGCAAAATAGCATACTTGGAAACGGCGTAGGCCTTGAGCCCCTTGTAGGCAAGAAAACGTTCGATATCAAACGTTCCCAGTGGCCACACCATCGACGTGAGGTTAATGATGCGGTTGTCCTCACCAGTAGGGAATAAAGGCAACAATAAACTGGTCAATAAAAAAGGCCCCAGATAATTGACACCAACCGTTTGTTCAAAACCATCGCTGGTGCATCCCTTGGAAAAAGCAAGGATACCGGCGTTGTTGATCAGCATATTGAGCCGCCTGTATGTTGACCTGAACGTATCGGCAAACATCCGCACGGAGGCCAGGCTTGATAAATCCAACGGCAACACATCGACCAAGGCATTGCCGGTGCGCGCACGAATATCGTCACGGACAAGCAATGCCTTGGATACATTTCTGCACGCCATCACCACCTGGAAACCTTCACCGGCCATTCTCAGGGCAATTTCCCTGCCAATACCCCGGTTAGCTCCCGTAATGAGGACGAGCCTTGGTGTCATTCTACAATCAATTTACGGACCTCTCGGATGCCATCTCCCTCCAATGAAACCAGGTAAATACCCGATTGCTTGAACGCTTGATGATCCAACACGGTGTTTTCCTTAACAATATCACTGTGTATCAATCTACCACTGACATCCCTGACACTCAGACGTAAAGGTTTGGATTGACTGCCACCCAAATCAACATTCAACGATTGACCCTTGACCATAGGATTGGGGAACAATTCAAAGGATGCAGGATTCGATGTTTTAACAGGTTCCAGATCGGCAATTGTCAGCGTCCAGTCAAACCATTTCCGGTTGACAGCTGCAGTCGAGGTGACTCCCTTGACAAGTTGCAAGCGATAATCGTGCTTGGTGGTACGGGTTACTTCACCTTCATAAATGTAATCCGTGTTGGTAATCACAGCAATAACAACCCCGTTGGCGGGGGCCACATCAAGAGCAAGGCGACATTCTCCGCTGTTGACCACCTGGCTGTATCGGATAACACCTTGCCTGGTGCGGTAGCAAAGTTGGCAGGTCATGTTGCGGCTAAGCGGCATAAAATTGACCACCACCTCATTACCAGAGACGACAAGTGGAATCTGATTAGCACCAGACCAACCAGGCAATGTGCGCGCTTCTGGTGTCAGCACCTTATTGAGCCCCATGGTGGTTGCCACATAAGGCGTTGCCGACCAAGCAGGCACATTGATATCATACGGTGACCATTCTGACTTGATGGACACACCCATATTGCTGCTCATCATTCGCTTCATACTGTTGGTCCATGGGCCCATATCCAAAACAGCTTGTTTGGCTCTGTATTCGGCAATCAGACGACGGATCTGCGTTTCTCCCAATGTTTTGGACATGCCTTCCAGCACTCTCGACTCACAGTTGCGCCAGATCCAGGCAATACTGCCATGTCCCAGTGTCAAACCCAGGAAAACAGGGAAGACATTGCTGTACTGTACGCCACCCAACAAGTTACGCCAGGTGCAGATTTGTTGTGAGCCACTAAATTTATTGACACCCTCAGCAGATGGACCACCAAAGCTACCATCCTGCAACCAACCACTGTAACATTCAATAGGCATGAATGGCGCAATAAAAGCACCAGCGTTCAGGAAACCCATGTCACCATAGACCTTGGTCTGCCTTACTTCCGCCTCTTGCTGCAACCAGGTGTTGCCACCTTCGTGAAACCAGGCTGCGTTCTTGCAACCCGGCAAGTCAGCCAGGACGGAATGGATGCCTTCATGTACAACGGCTCCCATCTGCCCCACCCTGTCATTATACGTACATTTGGGATTGAAACTGTAAACCGGGTAATAGGAAATCAACACCATGGGCCAACTTTGGCCGTTGTAGGAAGTGGCGCTCTGCCAACCACCCAAGTCGGTATTGGACGCATCATCGGTGTTCAAGCCCGATCCATACAAGAAAACAGTGCTTTTATACCCGTTCTTGGCCCTTTTATCGGGTGGCCATCCTAGGGAATCCCTGAAGTAAGCAAAATCTTTGTTGAGTCTGGCCAACATAGGCATGACAGACGCACTATCAATCAAACTATTGGCCGAAGGTCCCCAGCGGAAAGCCCACCAGCCCGAAGCGATGGTACCCACCACAGCGGGATCGTCGTTCAGGATTTTTGTCGGCTCTTGCAGCGCAGGAAACTCATCCTTGAAATTATAGTTCAAGGTTGGATTGTAGGTAGGCCAGGCATAGGCTTGACCAGCCGTCAAACTGGTATCCCTGATGGTCAGGTGCAGCAAGCAGCTAGAGGCACTGCCGCAAGCATTGACATAGGAACCTGTGTACGAACCGCTGTTGCTATTGGTCAGGCCCTTCAACAACAAAGTTTTGCCCGTCGCCTTAAAGCCACCGGGGCCTGTCCACCCATACTTGCCATCATCAGGACCAACCATCCCCAGCAAAAGCGAATCGCCCATTTCAAGGCTCACATACGGACTGTTGATGGAATCGCCACCATTAACGCGGTAATAAGACGTCACAGGCGTCGGTTCGCAAGGACCATATTCCACGCCATCAGCTTTCCATTCAATGACACCGGTGGAAGCACCACTGCGCATATTCAGACGGATTTTATTGGTTACCACCCCCATGGTCAACTTATTGAAGGTATTCAGTACTAGACCAATGCTATCAAACAACACCCAGTCGATGCCATCCCAATACTGCACATAGGCAGCGGTAGGCTTGGAAATACCAGCAGCAGGCACGTTGGTGTTGTCAATCCACCAATAGACAGAAGTAGACAGGATGAGGTGGGCATTATCCCAATCATACTGTACCCAGTTATACTTTCCATAATCACCTTCCCCGTTCCAATTTCCATAAGCACCGGCGGAGGGCTTGACATTTGAGGCCGTGGAAACGACGCCATCGTTGAGGGCGCCCAGTTTTTCCCAACCGGAAACAAAAGAGGTGGTTGCTTTGGCCTTTGTAGCCAGGTTAAGGGTATCGCCAATGGCTGCCTTTGAGGGAGTAAGCGAAACCGTCAGCAGCAACAAAAGACTGACCAGTGTGTAACGAAGAAACGATTTTCTCATGGATTATCAAGATTTGGTAATGCTTACTGCAAGTGTACCAAACTTTTTCATGACAAGCCCTATGGATAGGGGCTCATTGATGGCATAATCCTCCAAAAGAATGTAAAAATACTCAAGCGTAAAAATTGTCCACAAAGGCAAAAACGTCTTTCCTTTTGAGAATCAGAATCTTCCAACAAGCGGATAAAAATCCAAGACCATACCCACCCAATTGCACCAAACTAGCCACTATCGCCAGGCAACCGATACGAAACGAACGATTCTGACGAGTCGCATCCAGAAAAACAGCCAGGATATAGACCAACAAAGGGCTAGCCCATAATAGATGGATGAACACGCCTAGCAACAGCATACCCAACACCCCGAGCACGAACAAGGCTGGAAACGTATGCACAGCCTTTAGCGAACCAGGATGCTTCTTGTGCAACACGATACGTGCGATACCCGAATTGAATACCTGCTTGTAAAACTGCCTCAGGTTGCTACGCCGCTTGTGGTACACAAATGCATCCGTCACCAAGGCTGTTTTGAAACCGTTTTTCAAAATGCGCAGGCTCATGTCGATGTCCTCCCCAAAACGCATGGCCGAAAAACCACCGGTTTGCTCAAACACCGTTTTTGAATAGCCCATATTGAAACTTCTAGGAAAGAACTTGTCTAGTTTCTCACCACCACCCCTGATGCCACCAGTGGTAAAAAAGGAGGTCATGGCGTAATTAATGGCTTTCTGCATGGGCGTAAACCGCTCATCAGCCCGATCAGGCCCACCAAACGCATCCACATAGTTGGTGGTGAGGCGATGGTAGACAGCCTCCACATAGCCAGGCGGGATCACACAATCCGAATCCAGAAAGATCAGGTAACTGCCCGTTGCCGCCTTGGCTCCCACATTCCGACTTTGCCCTGGTCCAGAATTCGTCTTGACGATGTATTGGATGCTCAATTGATTCTCGTACCGTTTCACCTGGGCTTCACAGGGTTGTGTAGACCCGTCCTCCACCAGCACCACCTCAAAATCGGGCCGTGTCTGTCTGGTCAGACTGTCCAGCAATTCCTCCACTTCCTGTGGACGATTGAATACAGGAACGATAAGTGACAGCGTCAAGGTGGCTTGTGAATGGGTGTCGTTTATGGTAGCAGACATGGCAATAGACTAAGCGTTATGGTGCGAAAGTACAAAAAAACAACGACCTTTACCCACTCGTAAAATTACAGTGCCACTTAAACCGTCAAAGAAAAACAAAGTCCAATCTCCAACGATTAACCTCATTTCTTACTCCACCCACCGTCATTATGTATAAATATTTATGGATCACACTGCTGGCAGGCCTTTGCCTAAGCAGCACCCTGACAGCCAAAACCACTGCTGCACGCAACCTCGAACACCTCGACAGAGGGGTGGTAGCCCTGCCCACGGCCGACAACAAAGCCTTTGTAAGCTGGCGACTGCTGGCTGATGATCAAGCCACTATCGCTTTCAACGTCTACAAACAAACCCCTGACGGACAGACCACCAAACTCACCTCCGCCCCGTTGACCAAGGGCACAAACCTGATTGACCCCAGTCCTGTCGCCGGAGCAACCTACCTGGTCAAGCCCGTCATCAAGGGCAAAGAAACCACCAAAGGCGTGGGCCAAGCCACGTTGCAAGCCCACCCCTACCTCAGTATACCCTTGCAAACGCCTGATAGATACAGCCCCGGTGACTGCTCAGCCGCCGACCTGGATGGCGACGGTGCTTACGAAATCATCGTGCACATGGTAGGCATCGGTCGTGACAACGCCCACGCCGGCCTCACCACCCCACCCATCTTTCACGCCTACAAACTGGACGGCACCTTGCTTTGGTCCATCAATCTAGGATACAACATCCGCGAAGGCGCCCACTACACTCAATTTCTGGTCTACGACCTTGATGGCGACGGCAAGGCCGAGCTCCTCTGCAAAACGGCAGATGGTACGATAGATGGTACTGGCAAGGTTATTGGTGACCCCAAAGCCGACTGGCGCGTAAAACCAGCCGATGGCAACCTCGATCCCTGGGCCTACAGGGGATTCAACCGTTTTCGCCCCAACCCCAACGACAGTTTGCGCAGAGACAGTTTACGAAACACTCCCAACCGCGACGCCGCCGCACGGCCTACAGCACCCCGCAACGTTCCCCCTCGTCAAGCCACCAGTCCTCTGGTTGGTCGCATCATGGAGGGACCTGAATACTTGACCGTCTTTGAAGGCACCACGGGCAAGGCCATGGCCACCGTCGATTACATACCAGGCAGGGGTGAACCCGGCCTATGGGGTGACCACGGCGGCAACCGCGGCGAACGCTACCTGGCCGGCGTGGCCTACCTTGATGGCAAACACCCCTCAGCCGTGATGTGCCGCGGCTATTACACCAGAGCCACATTGGCCGCCTGGGACTGGCGTGATGGTAAACTCAGCCTGCGCTGGTTCTTCGACAGCTACGACGGCACCCCCGGTAACGCAGCCTACAGCGGTCAGGGCAACCATTCCCTGAGCGTAGCCGATGTAGACAACGATGGGTGCGATGAAATTATCTATGGTGCCTGTGCCATCGACAACAATGGCAAGGGCTTATACAGCACCGGCTTCGGACACGGTGACGCGCTGCATTGCGCAGATCTTGACCCCGAACGTCCCGGTCTGGAAGTCTTCCAGGTACATGAAAACGTCAGAGTCAGCGGCAAAGTGGCCGCCGGTCACATGAGGGATGCCAGAACCGGCGAGTTGCTGTGGGGCTTACCCGCCACCGAAGACGTAGGCAGGGGCATGTCGGCTGACATCGACCCAAGACACCCGGGCAACGAATGCTGGAGCATCGCCTCCGGTGGTCTCTACAACGCCAAAGGCCAACGCATCACCAGCAAACGCCCCCGCTCCTGCAACTTCGCCGCCTGGTGGGATGGCGACCTGCTGCGCGAATTGCTCGACAGAAACACCATCAGCAAATGGGATTATGAAAAGGAAACTGACGTCGTCCTGTTCAGGGCTGACAGTTGCACCTCCATCAATGGCACCAAAGCAACGCCCAACCTGAGCGCAGACCTTTTGGGCGACTGGCGTGAAGAGGTCATTCTCAGCCACGTCAACGGCAAGGAACTGCGTCTCTTTTCGACGACCATTCCCACAGAGTACCGCTTCGTAACCCTGATGCACGACCCTCAGTATCGCCTGGCCATTGCCTGGCAAAACGTGGCCTACAACCAACCGCCCCATCCCAGGATAGCCCCGGGACAGCAAAGCAAACGGTAACTACTCCTTCACCAGCCAGACATCATCCACCGCACACCAGGCGTTTGGATTACCTTCGGCGAGGAAGCCAACTTCAACGACACCACCGGTGACATTGATGCCTTCCAGACGAAGGGTTGTCCAGCTGTTGTTTTCAGCCGTCACGGCTACCGATTTACGTTGGCCACCTGAAAGGGCATACATCTCCAGCCGTTTGAAGCCGGTGTCGTTTTTGATCTTAGCGGTCAACACATAGCGACCGTCTTCCAGCTTCACGTAAGGGGTGGACGCAACACGCTGGTGTACTTGACGGGCAAAGTCCACCCTATCGCTGATGTACAAGCTGTGTTCACCGACCACGGACAGGCGGTCTTCCCTGGTATTGCTGCGGTTGAGTTTGGGTGAGAGCGAATCCAATGAAATGGGCGTACCCTTGAGCACTGTGGTTTCCCAACCAAGCAGCCGTGTCTGGACCGGTTTGACCGGGCTGGGCATGGCCTTACGGTCGGCCTCAAAACTGGGATTCAGCACATAGTTGTTACCGGGAGCCACCGACCATTCACCGGTCACCGCATCCAGTTTCCAGGCATTCAGCGAATTGAAATAAGGCACATCGCCTTTGAACGACAGCGGGCACCATTGATTGTACCCCAATCCGTTGCCGGCAAAATCAGACCACCGGTCACCGCAGAAAATGACGGTTTCTGCCTTGGTGCCTCTTACTGTGTAAAAGAAGCCTGTCTGAGACACGTGGGCGTAATCCGATTCACAACCCTCCATGACGAGCATGTTGTTGGTGGGCTTGTAGGGGCCCATGATGTCATCGGCCACCAGGTAATACGCGTAAGAGCCATCCCATCCATACAAATCGGAGGCCGCCAGGTAGTATTTGCCCTTGTACTTGAATAGACAGTTGCCTTCGCGTCCGGCACCCCTGAAGACTTCCTTGAAGCCCAGCAAGGTCAGGCTGTCGTTTTTCAGCCCGATTTCAGACAAGTAGATCTTATTGCGACCCCTGCCATAGCTATACACCAGGTACGACTTACCCGTGTCTTCGTCGTTGAACACGGTTTGATCACCCGTATTGGGGGTACCAATCCAACTGGTCATATCCTTTTGGTGCTGCCATTTGAAGGGCCCCAGCGGATTGTCTGCCACCGCAAAAAGCACCCGGCTATTGTGTTGAATGATCAGCACATAGGCATTGGCCTCTTTTACATAGGCTACACCCATTCTGCCCAACCAACCCAACCGCCTGCTACCTGTTGCGTTAATCACCGTTTCCGCACTCAAAGCATCGCTTTCATAAGTCCAGTTGACCAAATCGGTGGAGGAATAGCAGGTTACCGCTTTGAAACGGTTGCCTTGCTGTGTCACAGAAGGATCCTTGCGATAGGCTTCTGCTTCTTCGTAGTGAACACCGTACCAGAAATACGTAGGATTACCCGTTTTGGGGTGCGTAAACTTGAAAATGCCGCCCCCCTGACTGTAGATGGGCTCACCATTGACAGTGTTCCAGAAGGAGTCGTTGGTGATGGTTTGCGACACGGACAAGGCCGCCGTGTTGTAAATCAGGCTGAAAAAAACAGCCAAAAGGATGATACGATTCATTTTGTGTAGTCTTTATAAAGCGTTGGATAAATTGTCATGTTTTCATTGGTTTTGCCATCCCTGTCAAACAAGTTGCCCCAACCCGGGGAGGTGGCTTCCCAAATAAATGTACCCCAACCAAGTCCTTCGGGGAGGTTGTGCACAATGTCGTTGACCTCTTTCCGGTAATCCTGGTATTCCACCACGATGATGGGTTTGGCATACCGTTTGGCCAGGGCATTCAGGTTGAAGGTCAGGTCATCGAGCGTACCGTGGTGTTTGGGGTAATACGATTGGCCAATGATGTCAAATTTGACGTCGCGGCTGATAATCTTGTCAAAAAACGCCACTGATTCGGCATGTTGTCCCCCACAGGCGATATGGACCATGATGGCGATTGAGGGATCAACGGCCCTGACGGCCGCCGAAGCACACCTCAACAGTTTACAGAAGGAATCCATTTCCAGGGTCGTGTCGGTTTTCAAGTCACCCTCAGGGAGTTTACCTTGGGGCCAGAGCATACCGTTGTTGATTTCGTTGCCTACCTGCACCATATCAGGTCTGACTCCCTCTTCAATGAAGCGGTTCAGCACCTCCTGCGTATAACGGTACACCTGTCCTTCCAGGCCAGAGCCAGTGTAGCGCTGCCAGGATGAAGGGGTAAACTGTTTGCCTGGATCAGCCCAGGTGTCGCTGTAGTGAAAATCCAGTAAGAAATGCAGGCCGGCCTGCTTGATGCGCTTAGCCATTTCCAGGGTTTTCTCCAACCCGCAAAAGCCATCCTTGGAATAGCCGTTCTCAGCCGTGGGATCCACAAAGAGCCTCAAGCGTATCCAATTAAAGGCATTGTCTTTTAAAATGGTCATCACATCGGCTTCTTTTCCCTTGTCGAAGTACTTTTTACCCCTGGCCTCTTCCTGTGGCACGAAGGAAATGTCGGCACCAATGATGGGTTTTTCCACTGTGATGGTTAGTTTTGCCGCTGTGAGAGTGGCCACGTTCAATCCTACGACACACAATAGCGTGAGTCGCAACCAAACGGTAGACTGTCTGGAAAAACGTGTGTACGATGGACTGTTAAGAAGGCTTTTCATGGGTGATAGCATCGTTTATCCTGTTACTGAATCAGGACAAATCTACAACGATTGGTCCTTGAATTATACCAGATATAAGACAAAAAAGACAAACTATTGGTTTAAGATGAAACGCCCCATCGTTTGGGAAGGGTATTAGCACACAAAAGGGTATCACCTCCTAATGAAGTGGTACCCTTTGGTGTGTTTGATAGAAGAACGTTTAGAACTTAAATTCCTTGGTAGAAACGTAGAACGTGTAATCCTTAATCATACCAGGTTTGTTGGCCTCAGCCCTGGGCAAGTACATAAAACCCGTGATGGGTTGTTCGGAACCCAGGTCAATCACAAGGTGGTGAGGATACCCCGGTTTTTCGCCGGTGTAACGGGTATGCCAGTACGTTGATTCCTGCAAGTCAAATACTTTGTCTGCCATATTGTTGGCATCGGCCGTTTCTTCACTGTCGGCATATACCACCTTCCAGGGGAAACGGGAGATCTTTTGCTTGTCGGCACCCAGGATTTCCAGTTCAGCCAAAGCAGCATACGGTTCTCCTCCAAAGGAGGACAACGCTTCCAGGCAGATGTAGCGAGCCTTGACCGGCTTTTTGAAGGCAATGGTCTGCCAGCCGTTGCCTGGTGCAAACGAACCAGCAACGACGGGTTTAACCCCCTTAAGGTTGAGCGTCTGATCAGCCTTACGATTGAGTGCAGGTTCGGGTAAACGCAAGCAGTCGAGAACGGGGTAGTTCAAGCCGGCCAACACCGGTGTTTCCGGTTGATCAAGTTCGAGCACGAGCACTTCGTTGACACCCTGCTTCAACCAACAGCCTGGTACGAACAATGTTTGTGTCGGACCAATACGCCAGTAACGACCTATTTCGTAGCCGTTTATCCAGACTAATCCTTTGCCCCAACGGCTGACATCCAGGAAGGTGTCACCCACTTTATCCACGGTAAACGTACCCTTGTAGTAAGCAGGGCCATTATCCGTAGACTGTCGCTGACGGTAAGGCCTGGCGGCTATCGTCGAATAGTCATAGGGGAAGCGGTACATATTCCAGCCTTTGAGCACCACCGATTTGGAACCGGTATGCAAGACTGCTTGTTTCGTCAAGCCTTTGGGGTCATTGATGGCTTTGCTGAAGTTCACACGGCCAACAGCTTCCACAAAAATGGCCAGTTCTGCCGTTTTGATAAGAGGAGGCAACATGACGGTGCTTTCATCCTTGCGGCGATCCAGCACAGCGATGCGTTTCCCATCGAGAAAGACTTGAGCCCAGTCGTGCACACCCTCCAGTTTGAGCAGACCACCTTCTTTTGAAACAGGCAACATGGTCGTGTACAAGACGTTACCGTAACCCATATCCAGGTCTTCAAAGGTTTTCAGCGTATCGCAGAAAATGGGTTGTGGCAAATTGGAGGACATCAGCGGAGATACAGCCGTCAATTCAAAGGCGGGTATCACCGTGGTGGGAATGGAATCAGGTATGGCAGGCAAGCTCTGACCAGGTTCCAGGTACTTGGCCAGCAACGACTGCAACAAGAAATACTTAGTTGTCACGCGTCCATATTCGTTGATGGGCGCATCGTAATCGTACGATGTACACATAGGAGAAAAACCAGGCGAGTTGGAACCGCCCCAATGACCGAAAGTTGTGCCACCGTGGGTCATGTAGAGGCTGAAGGAGATATTGCGGGCCAGCATCTCACCCAGTCCATCCACCATGGCCTTAGCATCCCTGGTTTCGTGTCTACGGCCCCAGTTATCAAACCAACCGGACCAGAACTCACTGCACATCAACGGGGTGTTGGGGCGCAAAGATTCCAACTTGGTAAATTGCTGCTTGATATTGGCACCGGTTCCGAAATTGACCGTCCACAGGAGGTCGTCCAACGCATTGTCCGTGAAATT
>JAAYBL010000036.1 GCA_012718945.1 Bacteroidales bacterium | reverse complement strand
GCTGATTGTGGTGGTGATTTCGTTTCTTTTCCTGTCAATGCACTACCTGCATCCCTTCCTGGCTGAGACCCTCATTCGACAACGGCTGATTTGCTGTGTTATGTGCTTACATTGATTGCGTTGGCTCCCTTCCTTAGGGCCATGATGAGCAATAATGTTCAGTCGGCGGCTTTCCTTAATCTATGGATGGCAAAGGCTTCCAATCAGCGCATCCTGATGGTGTTGGTCGGGCTACGAATGGCCGCTGTGTTTACCACCTTGCTCTATGTGACCAATCGTTTCTTCGATATTCCTTTGTATGTCAATTTGTTGCTTGCTTTTATCGTGCTAGCATTAATCATGCGTTCCAAGTGGCTGCTCAAGCGGTTCTGGCACATGGAGTCGCGTTTTCTGATCAACCTCAATGAGCGGCATATGGAAGAGAATTTCCGCAAGATTGAGGCGAACCAAGGGGTCAGGCAGTTGAGCGACATGCAGAAAAATCATTGGCTGGACTACAAACTCTACACCTGTGCCTTCAGGTTGAGGCAGGATAGTCCTTACATAGGGAAGGCCATCAAAGACCTGGCTTTACGAACGAATTACAACCTGATGGTGATTCGTATCCGTACCAAGGACGACGTGCTGATCAACGTTCCCACGGGCAATCATGTGCTCAAATCTGGTGATTCCATCCGTTTGGCTGGCAAAAAAAGCCAATTGAGGGCTTTCCAGGAGGATGAACGCTTGTCCTTACAGTTTGTGGACCATTCGTTCATGACCCTGCACGGTTTTTCCATCCTGGAATACAACAGAAAGCGTAAGGGAGATCGTATTTCATGTGCCGGTATGCCTTTGAATGATGCTTCACCGCTGGTGGGCAAGACGTTGCGGGAGTCGGACATTGGCGCCAGGACCAAGTGCCTGGTCATCGGTCTGGAGCGTCAAGGCAAGCAGCTGGTAAATCCTGATGCCGATACCTTGCTCTTGTCGGACGACCTGGTCTGGCTCATCGGTGAGGAGAAGGCTGTTTCCAGGCACATTGAACAGAACGTGTTTTTTACGTGAACCATGGTTCGTTTAAAAAACCTATCTTTGTCTTGAATTTTTTCCCTTTTCTTATATGTTTGTTGTTATTTAATCGTTTACTTCAATGCCCAGGCCCAAACAACAACGTCGTATGAGTGCTCCTCCGGTTATGATGGGGTATAAGCCCTTTGGTATCCCAGCTCGTAACCTGGAATCGTTGACACTCTTGTTTGAAGAATACGAAGCCATTAAACTACTGGATTACGAGGGCCTCACCCAAGAACAAGCCGCAGTTAAGATGAACGTATCCAGGCCGACCCTGACCAGGATATACGAACAGGCACGCCGGACAATCGCTTCCGCTTTTGTAGAAGGTAAAATGATCTTAATAGAGGGAGGGAATGTGGATTTTGGTAAAACATGGTTCCGTTGCCGTCGTTGTTATAAACTGGTAGACGGCAATGCTGAACACAAGCACGGTGGCGAGGGTGATATCGATGCTAAAGATGATCTGCAACCTATCAATCCATGAAACTGATCGTCCTCGCTGACAACAGGCGTACAGACGCTTCGCTGGACACCGAACACGGTCTTTGTCTTTACGTGGAGACGGGTACGACCCGCTACTTGTTGGATACCGGCCGCACTGAACTTTTTATTCGCAACGCTGAACGCTTGGGGATTGATTTGACCACCGTGGATTATGTGTTTCTTTCGCATGCCCACGCCGATCATACGGGTGGGCTGGAGGCTTTCCTGGCTCTTAACGACACAGCGACTGTACTTTTACACCCGGCTGTGATCAGCGATCGATATTATTCGTCCAGACATGGTGGTTTTCGGGACATTGGCGTGCCGTTTGACCTGACACCGTGGCTACACCGTTGCCGTTTCGTGGAAGAGGACCTG
>JAAYBL010000272.1 GCA_012718945.1 Bacteroidales bacterium | reverse complement strand
TCTTGTCGCTCAACCTCGCCCCCATCTTTTTGATGCCCGTCCTGTCTAACGTCTTGACATTGGACGAACAGGCTCAACAAGCCTTGATTACTGCCAGAAGGCAACAAATCGTCACAACAGTTCTCAATAGCCTTCGTCCATAACAAACCAACCACAGATAAAACGTTCATGAAAGCACACATGCCTCCATTACGAACATGGTTAGTACTCTGTCTCATAGTAACAGGACACCTCCCTGCAATGACTCAGCCACTGAGTCTGGACAGTTGCCAGGTCAAAGCCAAGGCCCATTACCCCTTGACCAGGCAGTACGGATTGATTGATCGATCCGCGGCCTTAAGCCTGTCGGCGACCAACAAAGCCTACCTCCCCCAGTTGTCGCTTTCGGCCAAGGCCACCTATCAATCGTCCGTTACTGAAATCCCCGAACAACTTGGCACAGTGATGAGTCAACTAACAGGTCAGCCCGTACAGTTTGACGCCATGCCCCGCGACCAATACCAGGCCACGCTTGAACTGCAACAACTGATTTGGGATGGTGGCGCTGTCAGTGCCTCCCGTAAAGCCACCCTTGCCGGAAGCGCAGCAGAGCGCAAACAACTGGAAACCGAATTATATACGGTCGGCGAACGCATCAACGCACTTTACTTTGGCATATTGATGCTCGATGAACAGTTGAAACTCGTGCAGTTGTTGAAAAACGAATTGGCAGTCAACCGTCAAAAAATGGACGCCTATTTAGCCAATGGCGTGGCCTTGCCAGGCGACTTGGACGCCCTTCAGGTGGAGATCATCAGTGCCGAGCAACAGGAGGAGACCTTGCTTCGCAACCGCAAAACGTACCTGGAATGGCTGTGTGCTTTTACCGGCACCCCCTACAAGGCAGACTTGACCCTTTCGATGCCAGCCACACCCCTGTTGATAGACAAAAGCAACCTCAGACCAGAATTGGAGTTGTTCGATGCCAAGGCTGCTCAACTCGATGCGCTGCAAACCAACCTGACGGCATCAACCAGGCCTCAACTGGGATTATTTGTTCAGGGAGGTGTTGGGCGTCCCGGCCTCAACATGTTTGCCGACGCCCTCGAACCGTTTTACATAGGAGGGGTCAGACTCAGTTGGCAACTCGGCCGCCTGTACACCCATAAGGACAACCAACGTAAGTTGGACGTTAACCGTCAAAGCCTGGAAACCCAACGTGCTACCTTCTTGTTTAACAACGAACTCCAGGTTGCTGAATACACCAATGAGATGAACCAATTGGAAGAGACACTGAAACAAGACGCATCCATCATTACCCTGAGGCAGCGCATAAAGAATGCCTCCGAAGCCAAGTTTGCCAACGGCACCCTTACCTACAGCGAACTACTTAGAGATACCAATGCCGAACACCAAGCCCTCCAACAGCAGGCGATTCACCGCATCCAACAACTGCATGCCGCCTACAAATTGCTTCATTGCATTAACCAAACCCCCAACGCCCACTAATCACACAACACAACATGATGCCATCATCCCACCCATTTGCACACACCCAATCCCAGACCTTGCAGGTCAGTGGACTGCTACCTTTTATGATTATCACCTTCAGTTTCCTGCTGACAGGCTGTGGACGATCCGGTGAAAAATACGATGCCTATGGTGTGTTTGAAACCACAGAGGTCATTGTGTCCGCCGAAGTGAGCGGCACCCTGTTGGCAATGGATGCTCAGGAAGGCGACCCCGTTAATGCCGGTGCCATCATCGGCCACATTGACAGCACCCAGTTACTGCTTAAAAAGCAACAATTGGAAGCCACACTCAGAGGCCTCAAGCAACGTCGTCCGGATACCAACAAACAACTGGCCGCCCTGCAAGAACAAGTACGCAATGTAAATCAAGAGGTTAAACGGTTGGAAAACCTGGTCAAGGCCAGCGCAGCCACTTCCAAGCAATTGGACGACCTGAAAGCACAAAAAGCTGTCCTTGAACGCCAACTGGCCGCCTCACGTTCTACCCTGGAAACCACAGTGGGTGGACTTTCCGAAGACGAAACGGCGTTGGGTCTTCAAATCAGGCAGCTAGTCGATCAGTTGAGCAAATGTCAACTCAAAAGCCCCATTGACGGTACCTTATTGGTGAAGTACTGCGAAAAAGGGGAACTGGCAGCACCAGGCAAGCCCTTGTTTAAAGTGGCCGATACCGACCATTTTTTCCTACGGGCCTACGTGACGGGCGACCAGTTGGCCGCTCTTAAACTCGGTCAAGAGGTGACAGTCCATGCCGACTACGGTAAGGAAACCAAGGATTACCAGGGAACCATAAACTGGATAGCCACCAACGCTGAGTTTACCCCCAAAACCATACAAACCAAAAACGAACGCGCCAACCTGGTGTATGCCGTCAAGGTCGCCGTCAAAAACGATGGTTACCTCAAAATCGGACTCTACGGTGGCCTGACGCTCTAAGACCATGCGACCACTCAGCGTACACGCCCTGCAAAAGAATTACCATCTCGGTCAATCGGAGGCCTTTGTGGGTTTGGGTCGACCTGATGGGTCGGGATCAAGTTCCATCAGCTTTGAGGTGGACAAAGGCGAAATCTTTGGCATTATCGGTCCTGACGGGGCGGGCAAGACAACGTTGTTTCGCATCCTGGCCACCTTGCTCCTACCAGACAGCGGGTCGGCCACGGTAGAAGGGCTGGACGTTTGCAAGGATTACAAGACCATACGCCACCGTATCGGCTACATGCCTGGCCGTTTTTCGTTGTACAAAGACCTGAGCGTAATAGAAAATCTCACCTTTTTTGCCACCTTGTTCAACACGACAGTGGACGCCAACAAGGCTTTGATCGACCCCATTTACAAACAAATTGAGCCCTTCAAGGATCGACTGGCCGGCAAACTCTCCGGTGGCATGAAACAGAAGCTGGCCTTGAGCTGCGCCCTGGTGCACAAGCCCAGCCTTTTGTTGCTGGACGAACCGACCACGGGGGTGGATGCCGTGTCCAGGAGCGAGTT
>JAAYBL010000271.1 GCA_012718945.1 Bacteroidales bacterium | reverse complement strand
GTAAGGATTATTTCTACACCAATCCCCTGGCTGCTTCAAACAAGTTTCCCTACACCCTGCGTTGGTCAGAAGGCAAACACAAACAGCGCCAACCTTGGATCAGCTGTTTTTGCTGCCCGCCCAACACCGTCAGAACAGTGGCTGAAACCCAACAATACGCCTACGGACTCTCCGATAACAGCGTCTGGGTGCACCTTTACGGATCCAACCACCTGAACACGCAACTGAAAGATGGCACCCCTGTCTGTCTCAAGCAGGTCAGCGATTATCCCTGGGATGGACGAGTCTCCCTGACGTGGGATGAAACCACCAAGCAACCCGTAACCCTGCGTTTGCGCATTCCGGGTTGGTGCCAGGGGGCCAGTCTCACGGTCAATGGCGAACCGGAAGCCACTTCCCTGGAAGCGGGTACCTATGTTGCCCTCAGCCGGACCTGGAAGCAAGGTGACCGGGTGGAACTCAACCTTCCCATGCCCGTCCGCCTGTTGGAGGCCAATCCCCTAGTGGAAGAAACCCGGAACCAGGTGGCTGTGGCCAGAGGACCGTTGGTGTACTGCCTCGAATCCTCTGATTTGCCGGCCAATGTACGCATCGAACAGGTGCTGGTACCGCTGAACACGACCTGGAAACCTGTCAAGACGACCATAGCCGGTAGTCCTGTGGTGCAACTTGAAGGCCAATTACTCGTGCAACCGAGCGTCGATTGGTCCACCTCTTTGTACCGTGAAATCAATCCCACCACCCAACCTCAGGTCCTTCGCTTGGTGCCCTATTACGCCTGGAGCAACCGGGGACAAAGCGAAATGAGCGTTTGGTTGCCTTTAAAGCGTTGATATTATTAAAAAAAACCTCATATTTGTCTAACCCTTAACGTTATCTGCTATGAAAAAACTTTTTACACTTGTATTTATTTGCCTGGGCATGTCCTGGTTCCACCAAGCATCAGCCCAGTATCAATTGGTTGTCGCTGCCGATGGCACAGGACACTATGCCACCATCAATGAGGCTATGAGTGCTGCTGTTTCCGCCTTGGAAAGTGGTGGTGTTGAAGGCCGTGTCCGTATCTTTGTCAAAAACGGTGTGTACAACGAACCGGCCCGCTTGGGCTCTCACAAAATTGAATACAAATATCCAGTCAGTTTGGTTGGTGAAAGTCGTGATGGTGTCATTATCCAATACGGTAATTACAAAGGCTTGGTGGACAACACTTATCCTGATAAATCTCCAGAATGGGATTACGTTTATGGGAACAACCAGAGTGCCACATTGACCATCAATTCCGAAGACTTTTACGGTGAAAACTTCACGGTCATCAACACAAAGGACTCAACAGTCTATGCAGCTGGTATCTACGTGGCTGGACGTCGTCAAGCCTTCAAGAACATAGCTGTCAAGGCCAATAGAGGTACGATTATTGTCCGCAACGGCCGACCCGCTTTCTTCATGGATAGTTATGTGGAAGGTCGTCAGGAAATGACAGCTTCCAACGGTACAGCTATCTTTTACAACACGACCTTACACAACAAGGGTGTAGCCAGTCCGTATGCCTTTCCAGAAGATAACCAATATTCTGACGTGGCTGCTCCCGGTGACACCTTGAGGTGGGGGCATATTTTCAGGGAATGTACCTTTACAGCCCCCGATACCACCCCCGACGGTTCGCTGTTCCTGGTTGAACCTAAAGCCGAGAAAAGTGGTGCAATGTTCCTCGACTGTAAGCTCAGCCCCAAGATCAATCCCCTGGGCGTGAAAGCCAGCACCAACAACCTGGCCAACATCTCCAGCTGGTTTTATGAGTACAAAAACACCTTGCTGGACGGCACAACCCCGGCAGACGTGAGTGGCAGGGCTGCCAACATGCGCCAACTGTCCGATACTTATCTGACATCGTATGTTTACAACAACAACATTTTCAGTAAGTTCTATAAAGGTGAAGCCCAAATCCCACCTTATTACTGGGATCCCTTGTTGTTGGTAGCTCCTGCCGAAATACCCCAGGTTACCCAGAATGGGACGACGTTGAGTTGGCCGGCTGTAGCCGGAGCAGTGGGTTATGTGATTTACAAAGATGGCGCCTTTGCCGGTTTGACGGAGGAAACGACCTTTGAAGGCACTGCCGGTGGTACGTATACTGTTTGCTCCGTAAGCGAAAGCGGTGCGATGAGCAAACCCAGTGGTACGGCCAGCCAACAAACCTATGCCGACCTGATTGCCCTGTTGAATAAAAACATCAGCAACGGTATTCAAAAAACCACTGCCAGCACCCTCTCATGGGCTATCAACGACGGTGTGGTCACGCTGGATCAACCGAGCGACTGCCAGGTGTACAACCTCTCCGGCCGCCTGGTATTGCAAGCCGCTGCCACGTCAGAAGTTTCTCTACAAGGTTTACCTAAAGGGGTATACTTGCTGAAGACGACAAACAGCATTCAAGGCGATGGTTTCATCAAGGTGGTACGTTGATCACTGTTGAACGACAAACGTTTATTTCATTAAACTGTATCAAATCGAATGAACCGATTGATCATTTTCTGTCTTATATGCTTATCATCGACCTGGGCCTCTCAAGCCCAGGTCTTTGATTTGACTGTTGCCAAGGACGGCAGCGGCGATTTCACGACCATTCAGGCTGCCATCGACTCTGCCCTGAATAGGAACGATCAAGTCCGTACCACGCTGTTTGTCAAGGCTGGCGTGTACGAGGAAAAGCTCTACATTGGCTCCCATACCGTCTCAAAGACCAACGTGCTCAGTCTGGTGGGCGTACACAGGGATAGCGTGATCATCCGCTGGG
>JAAYBL010000270.1 GCA_012718945.1 Bacteroidales bacterium | reverse complement strand
GAATGGATAGAAAGAGGGAGCCTCAAAAGTATCGCTTTTGAGACCCCCTCTTTACAAAGTTACGAATTGATTCCTCAGAAGATTATTCTTCCCGGAGAACATCTCCTGTTGCGTTGCCAACGTAGGTATTGTTCTCAATGACAGGGCTCAACGGTGGTTCGTCGTAGGCAATGTAGATGCCACAGCCTTCGGAGTGGTTGATGGCACAATTCGTTATCTTGACTTTGGAAGAGTAGATTCCGATGTTGTGTTCGGAGTAGTCTGCGCCGTAATCGACCCTACAGTACTTCAATTCGTTCGTGGCACTGACATCTTGCCAGAAGTTGATGCCTCCCCAGTCGCCAGGCGATTTGGTCTGGGCATTGCTGGTGAAGATGATGCTGTCTTGAGGGGTGCCAATGGCGATTAGTTTGGCGTTTTCGCTTACTTCCAGGTGGCTGGTGGCCGTAAAGCGCAGGTCGCAACCGGGATTGAGGGTCAGTGAGGCTGTGCCTGTGGTGGTCTGAACATAGATGACACCTTCCATGATGTAGGGTACTGTTTGCTTCAACCAGGTCACGTTTTTGCTCACCGTACCGTCTTTGACGTGGATACCCATGCCTTGTAAGGCTGTCAGGGTGTTGCCGGCTCCGATGGTGTGGGCAAAGGCGGCGGTGATGAGAATGGGGTCTTTTTCGCAGTTTTGGATGGTGTTGTTGGTGCATTCCGTGAAGCCGCTGTATTCGTCGAAGGATATACCGTAATTTTTGCTGTTACGGATGGTGCTGTTGATCAGTTTGAAGCCGCTGTAGGCAGTGATGACACTTTCGTAGACACCGTTGGGTTTTCCTCCGTAGTCTAGTACGGCGTGCTTGATGATGGATTTGTTGCTGGAATTGTTGCTGTAGAAATAGATGCCGCTCCAGTCGCCGGCCTGTGGTGTGGTCGAGGCTGAGGTAAAGAGGATGGGACGGGTGGGTTCGCCTTCGGCAATCAGCGCTGCGTGTTGTGTATAGCCGATTTCCAGGGTACCGTCGTTGGTAAAGCGCAGGGTGGTGCCTGGTTGGATGGTGAGTTCAGCGTTGTCTACCCTGATAGGTTGGAGTACGGTGTAAGGTACTGACAGGCGCTTCAATGTGCCTGTGGTGTTGACGTTGCCGCCTTCGATGGCGATGGTTTTGTTAACGACGGAAGTGAACACGTTGGTGGTATCGAGCCCGAGCAGGGGTTGGACCTCGCCTGACAACAAATAGTCGAAGCAGTTACTCAGGTTGTTGTGGGTAAAACTCGTGAATCCAGCTGTGGAGCCCATCAAGCGGATGCCTACACCGGCGCCATTACGAAGGGTGCAGGAGTCCATGGCTATTTTTGTGTTGTAGACTTCAATGACGGGGTCTGCGTTCTTGCCGGCTCCTTCAATGATGCAGTTGTTCAACACGGTGGTGGCGATGACATTGTTGGTTCCGAATGAAATGCCGTACCAACTGCCGGCCTGTCCGTTGGCAGCGGTGACCGTCGTGAAAGTAATTGGTTTCTCGGGGGTGCCATCAGCAATCAGGGCTGCATTGGTCCCTGTTCCGATTTCCAGGCCGCCGTTTTCGGTAAACTGTAACGTACAGCCTGGTTCGAGGGTAAGGGTGGATTGAACGTTCAGGATACAGTCGATGATTTTAACCGTGCCATTTTCCCAGACAGTGGGCGTTAGTATCTGGCCGTTGATGGCCGTAATCACTTCGTCGGTGTTATCTCCACCGTCGTCGGTTTCTTCACAACCGGCAAAGAGGCCTGCCAGTACAAGGGCCATAAAGGAAAGGCTAACAATCTTTTTCATGGTAACGTGTTTTTGGTTTTAAGTCCTGATTATTTCGTACTATTGTCATTAGCTGAAAAACCAACGCGTTGGTGTAGCCACGGATAGCTACATAACACGGTTGATTTGACAAGTCAAAAGTAGGAAGGACGCAAATACCTGAAAACCCCCAAAAAGGGGTTTTTTCAAAGGTGGTGTTATCAGTATATTTGCACTAAATCTAGAACCATGGACATGAAAGACCCACGGATTGTTTACGCATCAAATATACGATATTCATTGTATCGTACACTATTTGTCATATTTATTCTATCTTTTATTTCAACGAATTTGGCGGTCAGGGCGGGGACTGTCAACCAGAAGACAGAGAGGAAGGGGGATGATGCCTCACAGGAGACCAAACAGCTTACTAAGACTTGCTTGTCACTGTGTGATCGGTTTTATGACCTGTCTAAAAAGGATACGCTGGAAGCCTTTAAAGCCGCCGACGCACTTAAACCAAAACTATCGATGATAGGCAACAAAGCACTGAAGGCTAAAATGATGCGTTGTATTGGTGATTGTGCTGAACAACGAAACAGGCAGGTGGAAGCCATCGAATGGTACAGGCAGGCGATGGATTTGTTGAACGGCGCGACTGATAAAGAAGCCGAAGTGGAATACGCCAATGTGCTCATGAGTAAGGCTTTGGTGTTTCAGAAAAATGGAGACCTGCAACGTGCCTTCGAACTTTATCTGGAGGCTGAAGAACGGTTGTATGCTTATAAGGTGTATGATCGCTTGCTCTTGCTGTATCCGAAAATTGGCGACATCTACTTGCGGAATCAATTGGATACGGTGATGAACAAGGTTTACATCGACAAGACCGAAGCCATTCTGCCACATATCAAGGATTCAGACCAAATCGCCAACTTCTACATCGTCAAGTCCAACACGTTGTTTTATGGTAATCAGCCTGAGCAAGCGTTGGAACTGATGCAGGTTGCCATCGACATCCTGAAGCGGATTGAACACCCCGATCAATACCTCCTGGGAACAGCCTATTACAATATGGCGTATTACTTGCGCAACCTGGAACGCTACCCTGAGGCCGAACAGTTTTACCGTCGTTCTCTGACAGCCTATGAGCAGACAGGTATTCAATACGACATAACGGATGCTGTAATTCGAATAGGGGGCAGTTTGTACTACCAGGAACGGTTTGACGAGGCAGAGACCTACTTGTTGAGGGGATTGGCCATGGCTGACAGCATTAAATCGAAAGTGCTGATGCGGAATGCGTATGATGTATTGTCTTACCTTGAATACGAACGGGGACGCTTCAAAGAGGCGTATGGCTACCTTGATCAGTATGTGTCCCTGAATACGGACATTCTTTCTGAAAAGGAACAATCCGCTATCACCTTCTTGCACGCCAAGCATGAGGATGAAAAGAAAGTGCAACAAATCAAGGACTTAAAAGCAAAAAATACGTTTACGTGGTTGTCGACCGGTGGGCTGGTCCTGG
>JAAYBL010000035.1 GCA_012718945.1 Bacteroidales bacterium | reverse complement strand
CTTCCCCAAAGGCACCGACCTCTCCAGGTGGAACGCCCACGACCTCCAAGCCGTGGCTCTGGCGCTGAATAACCGGCCCCGAAAGGTCTTGGGATTTCGAACCCCCGCCGAGGTGCTTTCTGAGCAGATACAATCAACTCAAAACAGCAGTGTTGCAACGACCGATTGAACCCACACAGTATGTCAGTATCCGCTATACCGAACACCTAGCCAGGGCTGGTCTGACGGCCTGCGTTGGGACTGCTGGAGATGCGTACGACAATGCCTTGGCTGAGACAGTCAACGGGTTATATAAGACCGAGTTGTTCTATGACCGGCCCGCCTGGCCGTCGGCCACCGAGGTCGAATTCGAAACTCTGAACTGGGTCCACTGGTGGAACACGAGCCGGTTGCATGAGGCTTTGGATGACCAGACCCCGTCCGAAGTCGAAGCAAGCTATCATATGAACCAGGCTCAAGCCCAGAGCCCCGAATAGAGTAGCGGAACAAAACCCAGGGCGCTTCATTTAAGGAGAATTTCGTGGTCGATCTTCATCTTCTCGAACGGCGAATTGCACCTCGCGTGCAACGCTACGTCGCGATGGCTCTTGCTTTTGTCTTGACTGTTGCCGTAGCGCTGCAGTTGGCGCCTCCGGCACACGCGGCTGCGGAGGCGAATGCCTCGGGAGTGACAGCATCCGTGACATTGAATGGTCAGAAATATAATGGCCTTGATGTCGTTGCTCCGGGCGATACCTTGCATATGCAAGTGCAGTATGGGCAGGATACGGAGCGGGGCTCTACTGCACGTTTTACCGTCAGCCCGAACGCGGTTTTTTCGACTGATGTGCCTGCTGGCAACACGGCAATTGAACGTATTGACCGTGTAGACGACCACACATTAGCGATTACGTTCGCTGAAGACTGGGGTGTCACCAACCAGGGTGTCTTTGGATTGCAGTTTAGTTTGACTGAAGTTGAACATACTGCTACGGACACCATTACCTGGAGTGTTGATGGAAAAGAGACGTCCCTTGACATCATTGTGTCTCCGAAAGGAAACGAGTTTGGCCCGGAACACGATGAGTATTCCAAATCGGTGACACCATCGAATTTGAATAGTTTTGTCACGGTTGAAAAGGATACGGTCAAGCTTAAAGAGGGTATCCAAGACCAAAAACTGACTTACACGTTGTCTGTGACGACGAAAGAAGCCAAAGAAGCGCTTACGATTGCTGACACTTTGCCTGCAGGGCTGAGCTATGATCAGGATTCTTTTAGTGCAACTATGGTGACCTGGGACGAATCTGGGCTGAATAAGGGTGAACCGCAGGAGGTTGGTTTCACTCCGGCTATCGACCAGGGTTCTTTCAGTGGTAAGCTTGCTGTGCCAGGGCCGTCGAAAGCTACGATTACGTATACTGCCACGATCACAGATGTGGCTGCGGTAGAAGCATTATTGCAAGAGCAGTACGACAAGCTTGAAGGTGACGCTCGCCAAAACTTCCGCATTGATCTGAAAAATACGGCTTCCTTTCATGATGGGGAAAACGCTCAACAGAAAAAGACTGCCAAGGTGATTTTGCAAGGTACTAAAGATAGCATTGGCCCGGACTTGAGGGCGGCATTCAAGAAATCTGCTGATTGGTCATCGAAAACTCAGCGCGCTGGTAAGGCCGGAGATTTGCAGAAACCTATCAATATCGCCTACAAAATGACTGCGGATTTGAGACAGTTGCAAAGCGTTGGTCTCAACCAAAATGTCATTGTAGAAGACACCTTGCCAGAGCAGTTGCGTTGGGTGACTGATGCTGACAATTTCATCTCTATTTCAGGGCTAACGGCAACACGGTTCCAAGGCGAAGCGCCAACGTTCCAGGAATCCTCACAACCAGGTGAATACCTGGTGGATGGCAACACGCTGTGGGTCAACGTAGGGCAAGATGTTACCCGGAAACATTCGATTACTGCTCAGGCACAGCTGCTAACGGTTAAAGGTATTACTCCTACTGAGGCATCCCCGCCAGAAGGCGCTTTGTCACATCAGTTCCGTAACACCGCAGCATTCCACTACGGTAGTGACAAACCGTATGAGCGGTCTCGTGACGCTGCTGTAGTGCTATTACCTGCTCCGGGTGATGATGGCGACAACAACGAGTATGTTTTTAAGAAATCTGGTAAAGCCGAACACACTCGGATTCAACCAGGTGAATCTGTCGATATCGTTTACACCTTCACGGTAGCCAAAGATAATGGTATTGATATGCGTAACTCCACGATCGTGGACTACTTGGAAGTTGCAGCATTTGATCTCGGGGAAAACCTGGACAACGTCAGACTCAGGGGAAGCTATGATGGCAAACCCCTGGGCCAAGAAGATTTCCATCTGACCCAAAATGATGCCGGCAACCTGGAAATCACTCTGAATGATACAGGAAAACAGGTTGTCACCAACCGGGGCACAGATAAAGATTTTGTCGTCGTTGTGGAGCTGACCACTAAAGTTTTCGAAGGTAAAGAAACTAAAACCATCATCAATAAAGCCACCCTGTTTGGCGAAGACAACGTTCCGTTGTACTGGTCAACGACCGAATCCCAATCCACCTCGTATGGGGACGAAGCAGAAGTCCGGAAACGTGTCTTTGAT
>JAAYBL010000269.1 GCA_012718945.1 Bacteroidales bacterium | reverse complement strand
GACTCCTCGTACGATACGGAGAACTCGCCGTCAGCGAAGTGTTGGATATTCATTTTCCCAAGGGGTACGCCCAGGCTGGCGCATATTTTCTCGGCCAGGTACTGGGAATTCGTACCTGAGAAAATTTTGAAAGAACCTGTTTCGTTCATGATGAAGCGGGATTGGATCGGATTGACGCTGCAAAGATAGGACATTTATCAGGAAACCGTCGGCATCTTAAATGATAAATTTCCACATAACTGCCGAAAGAGGCGGCAAAGTCAGATCAATAGTGGCACCGGCGCTCAGGCTCAATACTGTCTGACGACCACTCAACAGGTCGGTAGCCTCCACATTAAAGGTGGAAGGTAATTCCAGGTAGGCAAAAGCATGTTCAGGCAAATGAACCGAGGTGGGTGTCTCTTTGGAGTCGAAGTGCACAACAATCAAGACGTATTCCCGACCCGCTTTTCTGAACCAGGCAAACTGCGTTTGGTTGTTGAAGCGGTGATTGTTCAGGTTGGCGTAGGTCAAGTCGAAAAAACGACCTTCAGCCAACGCTTTCTCACGAACAACAGCCTTAAGCAGGGTTTGGTAAGCCGTTTTGAGTTGCAGGCTTTCAGGAGTCGCTCCGCCCCCATCCCATTGGCCACCATTGTTCCAGGCAGCCAGGGTCGATAAACTCCAATAGTCAAAAATGGTGCTGCGACCATCAAGACCACTGAACCCCTCTGCGTACATGCCACTTTCACCCCATTCCTGTCCAGCATAAAGCATCACCGGATTGCCCTGCAAGGCAGCACAGACCACCATACCAGGGAAACCCTTGGCAGCATTGCCGGCAAAAAAGGTGGAAGCGATGCGTTGCTCATCGTGGTTTTCCAGGAAATACAACATATGAGGCAGGATATCGTTAACGGCCTGCCAACTTCCCGACAAATCGGAAGCAGGGCGTTTGACTTCAATGACAGCCCTCAGGATTTCATAAAACCCAACCTTATCGTACAAATAATCAAAACCACCCTTGAAGATATAATCCCTGTAACGCGCAGGATTGTACACTTCCGCAATGAAAAGCAGGTGTTTATGGTCTTTTTTTACCCTGGATATAGCCCAGCTCCAGAATTCAACAGGAACCATCTCGGCCATGTCACAACGAAAGCCATCGACCCCCATGCCAACCCAGTATTGCAGGATGTCCAACATCTTGAACCAGGTAGAAGGTGTGGGCTCGAAATGCGTTTGTCCGGGAATGAAATAGTTGACCCCATAGTTGATCTTAACCGTTTCATACCAGTCGTTGGCACCAGGTTTGTTGTTGAAACAATCGTTACCGGTAACCTTGGCTGGTTTTTCGACGTAGGGATGCTTCGCTCCTGCGTAGGCATCCACCTGAAGTTCCAGCGCCTGGCCAGGGAGGTAATAATAATTATTGGAAGCGTTGAAGTCGAATTGAGGCTGATCATCGGCACCCAGGTCACGCATACCCGTCATACATTGATCAGAATGGTACTGCCTGGCAACGTGATTGGCAACGAAGTCGATGATGACCTTCAGGCCCAATGCATGACAACGGCCAACCAAAGCCCTGAAACTATTCAATCGCTGTGTTGGATCGACAGCGAGGTCAGGGGCTATGTCGTAGTAATCCTTGATGGCATAGGGAGAACCGGCTTGACCTTTGACCAGCGCAGGGTGGTCGAGCGGTATACCCAGATGCGTGTAATCCGTTTTAGTAGCATGCTCCAGCACACCGGTCAGCCAAACATGGGTGACCCCCATGGCCTTGATAGCGTCCAGAGCCTTCTCATCCACCCCATCCAAGGTACCACAGCCGTTGCGCTCACGACTACCGTGAGCGACGGGCTGGGGTGTTTGATTGGAAAAATAGCGTGGTAACAGTTGGTAAATGACGTACTTGCTCATGATGGTAAAAACATGATTATGTTTGATAAACGTCAAAAGACGTCACATGGTTCACGTCAACCAACCAAACCGTCTGAAATATTTACTGACGGCCTTCTGTGGCGACTTCCTTGTTGATCTTTTTAATCAGGCCTTGCAACACGCTACCAGGGCCTAATTCCACGAACGTATCGGCGCCATCGGCTATCATAGCCAGCACAGACTGCGTCCACCGAACGGGCGACGTGAGCTGGGCAATCAAATTGGCCTTGATGACGTCAGGATCTGTTTGGGGCAAAGCATTCACATTCTGATACACGGGACATACGGGCTGGCTGAATGGTGTGCTGGCAATGGCTTCAGCCAATTGTTGCCTGGCCGGTTCCATCAAAGGTGAATGAAACGCTCCACCAACGCTGAGTTTGAGGGCACGTTTGGCTCCAGCGGCAGATAACAGTTCGCACGCTTTATCGACGCCTTCAATACTACCCGAAATGACAACCTGTCCAGGGCAGTTGTAATTGGCAGGCACAACGACCAAATCGGTGATACCGGCACAAACTTGCTCGACCACTTCATCGGCCAATCCCAAAATGGCAGCCATGGTGGAAGGGGCTTGCTCACAAGCAGCCTGCATGGCCAACGCACGTTGGTATACCAGTTTCAGTCCATCTTCAAAGGAAATGGCACCGGCAGCGACCAAGGCGGAAAATTCACCCAGGGAGTGACCAGCGACCATATCGGGTTTAAAATCCTCACCCAGTGACTTGGCCAACGCAACAGCGTGCAGAAAAACAGCCGGCTGTGTAACCTTGGTCTGACGGAGGGCTTCTTCGGTGCCCTCAAACATGATGTCGGTAATGCGGAAGCCCAGGATGGCGTTGGCTTGTTCAAATAACGCTTTTGAGGCTTCAGAAGCGTCGTACAGATGTTTGCCCATACCAGGAAACTGGGCACCCTGGCCCGGAAATACATATGCCTTCATACGAGGAATTGTGAATAGGTTAATAAATGATTACGTGCACAAAGGTAGCCATTTTCTTTACACAAAAAAGCGTAATCTGTGCAAATATACGGTCGATACCACTATCTTTGGGGGCTGGAAAAATCCAATGTACTATCTTCCAAAAACATGACAAAACACACCATCTCACTACTGGCACGCTTATTTCTCCTGATTTGTTGCCTGACACCTTCCCTACTAGCAGCCAAAACAACCCATTCGTACCCTGCATTCAGCGCCGATAGCATCCTACAACAAGCCTTGAAAGTGGACGATTACATCCGCTTGGTCAAACACCCCGATTACTGGGACAATACCGTAGTGGGTGGCAAGTCCCGCCCCAGCAACATCTGGACAAGAGCTGTCTTTTACGAAGGGCACATGGCCTTGAATGGCATCCACCCCGATAGCACCCTTTATCATTATGCCTATGATTGGGGCAAAGCCCACAACTGGGAAATGGCCTATAAGAAGAATACCACCCAGGACGGTGACAACCAATGTTGTGGTCAAACTTACCTGGACTTATACCGACTGTCACCTGATCCTGCCATGATCAACACCGTAAAATCCTGCCTTGATTATTGCATAAAAAACAGGCCTGCCAGGGATTGGACTTGGATAGACGCTATTCAGATGGCCATGCCAGTCTACGCCAAACTGGGCACCTTCACAAGCAATACCAAGTACTGGGACTACATGCACAAGGGCTACCTCTACACCAGGGACACCATCGACGTGACCGGACTGTTCAATCCTGAAGATGCCTTCTGGTGGCGGGATAAAAACTGAAACAGCCAGGATAAGTATGTAAACGGCAAACCCGTCTATTGGTCAAGGGGCAACGGCTGGGTTTATGCCGCTCTGGTCAGGGTCATGAACGAACTGCCGGAAACTTCTCCCTATCATGCTTTCTACAAAGCAGATTACCTGGCGATGTCGGCTAGCCTGCTGGCTTGCCAACGGGAGGACGGATTCTGGAATCCAGACCTGATTAACGACCAGAATTACGGTGGGAAGGAAACCAGCGGCACTGGCTTGTTTGTCTATGGTCTGGCCTGGGGCCTCAACAAGGGCTGGCTGGACAGAGAGACCTATCTGGAAGCCGTGTTAAAAGGTTGGACCAGTATCAGCCGCGACGCCGTTCATCCCAACGGTTTTCTGGGTTGGATGCAAGGCACCGGTGACGATCCCAGCGACGGGCAACCATTAGGCTATGATTCCATACCCAATTTTGAAGATTACGGAGCCGGATGTGTGCTGTTGGCCGCTGCCGAATCGTATAAACTGGCTCAAACATTGGCCAAGGAAGACAGCCTTTCTGCGTTGTCGACAACCAAGCACCCTTCGTCCCTGAAGTATTGGTACCAACACCAACATCTCTACGTAGAAACGGCTGAACCTGCCACCCTTCATATCCTAACCCTCAGCTGACAGGAAGTGGCTACACAAGACGTGCCGGCAGGTCAACACAAGGTGACACTACCGGCACGCAAAGGGATGTACGTTGTCACTGTACTCAGCAACAACGTATCAAAGCTGGGTCAAATCAAGGGCTTGTCGTTCTGAAAGTCGTAGAAAGTCTTACGCATCAGGTCTGACAGCATCAGCTGATAACTGATGTAGGCACTGAGGTGGGAATTGTAGGCGTTGTTCAGACGGTCCCTTTCCAGGGCCAGCGCCTGGCTGTCGATGTCGCCGTCGGCATACCGCTGTCTGGTGATTTCAAAACTCTTTTCAGCCACGGCTACGTTCTTCTCCAACAATTGGAGGCGCTTCAAGCTGCTGTTGAAATCGGCCACCAGGTTGCGTACTTCGCCCTCAATGTTACGGCGTACCGATTCCTTATTGTATTCGGTTTGCTTGAGTCTGGCTTTTTGAACTTTCACCCTCGTTCTATTTTCGCCCCAATCGATGATAGGAATATTAAAATTTAGGCCTATACCGTAGGCAGGGTTGCTATTCATTTTATCCCAAGCGTTTGAGAGAGCCACATCATAACCAACCTTAGCCGGATTGGTATATCCATTTTGACTCAGGTAAGATGTCAAATCACTTTGTATCATGCCGGCTGCCCTTTGTTTTTTTACGTCCATTTTACCCAATTCAATCTGAATTTCCTGCTCACGGATTTCCAATCGGTTATCGAGAGCGTTGCTAAT
>JAAYBL010000034.1 GCA_012718945.1 Bacteroidales bacterium | reverse complement strand
GCGCGGGCACCTGCAGCCTTGTTACCATTGGCAGCTTGAGCAGCTGCATTCTTCTGAAATTCGGCGATCAGCCCGTTAGCTTTTTCCAATAATGCGTTCATGACTTAGGGTTTAATAGTTAAGAATGCTGCAAATTTAAGACAATGATTCACATTGCAAACACTTTAGCAGCATTTTTTTGAAAAAAAACACGCTTTGAAACCTTTCAGAGCCTTGTTAATCCAAAAAAGACCCAAATTTGAACGGATTGTACCCCCATGTGTCATTTTTACCACCTGTTTTAGCAATAATTCACCCTCTGGAAACCTTGAAAAATCACACCTTTGCTGTCTCAAAAAAAACCTGTCATGAATAATAATTGTATTAAGCATCTGATCAGTATAATTATCCTGGTGGCAGGCGTCACTCTAAACGCTCAAACACCCGCTTTCCCGGGAGCCGAAGGCGGTGGCATGTACACCACAGGAGGCAGAGGAGGATCCGTCTATTACGTTACCAGTTTGGACGATACCAACATGGGCAACAGTACCACCAGGGAAGGAACCCTACGCTGGTGTTTGGGCCAGTCAGGCAAGCGCACCATCCTGTTCAAGGTATCTGGCATCATCAATATGAGCAGTCGCATAAGCATCAAAAATGGAGACGTGACCATAGCCGGTCAGACAGCCCCGGGCGACGGTATCTGTCTGAAAGGCTATGATGTGACAGTCGACGCCGACAATGTTATCATCCGCTACCTGCGCTTCAGGTTGGGCGACGTCAACAAAGTGGAGTCCGATGCCATTTGGGGTCGCAATCGTTCCAACATCATGCTGGACCATTGCTCCATGAGTTGGTCAGTAGATGAATGCGCCTCCTTCTATTCCAACCAAAACTTCACCATGCAGTGGTGCCTGCTGTCCGAGTCGTTACGCATTTCCATTCATGGCAAGGGTACCCACGGCTACGGAGGTCTCTGGGGTGGCAAGCACGCGACGTTCCACCATAACCTGCTGGCACACCATGACAGCCGCAATCCCCGTTACAACGGATGGAAGCGTAGCGGGCTCAGCTATAACAATCCTTTCGACGAAGAACGCATGGACTACCGCAACAACGTCATCTACAACTGGGGTGCCAACAGCGGTTACGGTGGTGAAGCCGCTGGAAAATACAATGTGGTGAACAATTATTTCAAACCAGGTCCCGCTACCAGTAGTGGCGCCAAGGCTAGGTTGGTGCAAATCGATATAGACAAATCCCTTGATTATAACCCCCGCCATGGGCTATTTTACCTCGCCGGCAATGTCATGCATAACAATGCAACGGTGACCAACGATAACCGCCTTGGCGTTAAAAACAACACGGGATTTTCCTTGGATGCTTGTTTGACCACTGAGCCATACACCGTCAAACCCATCACCCAACATACGGCAGCTGTGGCTTACGAGCGCGTACTGGCCCATGTTGGCGCCTCGTTGAAGCGCGACACCGTTGACCGACGCGTTGTCCGTGAAGTCAGCCAAGGCACCTATACCTTCACCGGCTCCAATGGTAGCAAGAACGGTTTGATCGACACCCAATCCGACGTAGGAGGCTGGCCCACCTACGCTTCCACCGAGGCTCCTGCCGACTCCAACAGAGATGGCATCCCCGACGGATGGCTGGAAACCAACTACCCGGGAAAAACAGCCAATCAATTGAACGAGGAAGGCTATACCTATTTGGAAGTCTATCTGAACAGCCTTGTTCAGCACATCACCGATGCACAGTTGGATGGTGGCATCTACAACTTAATTACAACACCGAAAACAGGGAGTCAAGGCACCCTGACCTTCTTTTTCGAGCCAGGCACCCAACTGATCCGTCTAGCCGCACAAGCCCCCGTAGTCCACGTGGCTGTCTACAAACTAGACGGACAACAAGTCAGACAGGAGGCCGTCAACCGTCTGTCTACCCTGACCGTCAGCGCGCACAGCCTGGAAGATGGCATTTATTTAATCCGAGTGGCCTATGCCAATGGTGAACAAGCAAGTGGCAAACTCATGATCAACAACCTATAATGGAACTAAAAATTGGCGATAACGTCCGTTACCTCGATGCCGTAGGCGGAGGTATCATTACAGCCTTCAAAGGCAAAGACCTGGTCATCGTGCTCGAAGCAGATGGCTTTGAAACACCGGTATTGCGGCGTCAATGTGTGGTGGTACAACCAGAAGAAAAAACCAGCAAACAGGCTGCCCCACCCAAACAACCGATACCAGACAAGCAACCGATACCCGTCAAACAACCGGAACCAGCCAAACATCCACTGTTGAACAAACGACCGCCCCTTGACATAGCCGGCGAAAAGCTGGTGATAAAACTGGCCTATCTCCCCGAAGAAGACCAGCCGTTCAACGAAGCGTCCATAGAGTGTTACCTCATCAACGACAGCCCTTACGAACTGTTGTACAACTACGCATTGATCAACAATCAAGCATGGATGACACTCCAATCAGGCAGCGTGGAACCCAACACCAAACTCTACCTGGAAACCTTTTCCAGGGACACACTCAACGATAGAGGACATGTTGGGCTTCAAGTGGTTGCTTTAAAGACTGATGCCTTTTACAAAGGACGCCAACCCCTGTCAAAAGAGCTTAAGTTAGAACCTGTAAAGTTTTACAAGATTCACTGCTTCAAGGACAATCCCTACTTTGACGAAGACGCCCTGTTGGTGGATGTTTTTGATGAGTAAGGCAGACGACTTAAAACAACAGACAAGCCAAAAACACCACAGCGTTAACCAAGCTGATGGTCAGAAAGCCCCTCATCAGGGGCTTTCTCAATTCACGCCGCCCACCGGAAAAGCCGATGGCGTAGCTCATCTTGATTAGATTGTTGCTTAAGGTGGCCAGCAAAATGGCAGAGACCATCATTTGAACCGTCACACCCTTGAAATCACCCTCCAATAAGTTGAGCACAAAGGGAGTGATATCGCCGAAACCTGCCACCAACGACAAGAGATTAATACCCTTGGTGCCGACATAGACCACGGCATAGTGAGTCAGCAGAGAAAACAACACGAACAAAAAGGCGAAAATTAACGCCACCTTGAACTCAAGCGGATTCTCTCTGGCTTCCTGTACCTGCTGATCGTCGTCCTTTTCGAACGATAAGCGTTTGGTCGGCTTGTTTCTCAGGTAGGTGTACAAGCCCACGCCGCAGGAAAACAGCATCATAAACGTCATGGGCAGCAACAGGTGCGTGAAGACTGTCCAATTGAAAATGGCAATGATAATCATCAACCGCAGGAACATCATGCCGATGGCCATGTACATGGCAGTAAGGTAGTCTGGCAACTTGTCCACCGGCGCCGACTTGCTTTTTCTCGACAAGATGGTGATGGTGGCCGTACTGCTGTACAAACCACCGATGATGCCCGATACCAGTACACCAGAACCGTGGAAGACGTATTGTCTGAGCAAATAACTGATATAGGAAATGGCCGAAACAATCACAGTGGCCAACCAGATGCGGTAAGGCGTCAGGCTGACGTCGGGAATAATCCGTTCGTCAGGCAGCATGGGCAAGATAATGAAGGCGATGAGCAAGAACTTGGCCAACGTGATAAACTCATCATTGTTCATTTTCTGAGCCAGTTCCACGAAGGTGGACTTCATTTCAGACAACAACAAGATGACAACCACCACGGAAACATAAAACCAGGACGGCGTCAGACAGACCAAAGGCCCCATGCAATAGGTAATGAGAGCCGTGATGATGGCTGTCATGCCGAACTCACCCTCCTTGGCCATTTTCATGTAGTAATTTAGTCCCAGCAATAAAGCCAGTACCAGACCACCTCCGGCAAACAGGCTGAAATCATCGGGTTTGAAATGATAGAGCAGGTAACCGAACAGACCTATCAAGGTGAAGGTACGATCGGTGCCAAACAACGTGGTGTTATTGTTCAGGTTCAGGCGACGTTGCGACAGGCCGATCAATAGGGAGAACACCAGGACCAACACCACATCGGTCAAACCATCGGGCAGGGTGAATTCGTTCATGGTTGAAAGTACAAGTTAAACACGTTTAATGTTGTCAAAGACCCCATTCCTTGTAGGGATGAGTGGTCAGGCAGGCGTTATAATACCGTTTTTGTCCGGTGACCTCTTCGCCCAGCCATTCCGGCCGTTCAAAGGCTTCGTTTTCATCAGACAATTCAATTTCGGCAACCACCAGCCCCTCGTTGATGCCATGAAAGACATCCACTTCAAAAAGGTGAGGGCCAGCCGGAATCAGGTAGCGTTCCTTGTCAATCAAATGACCGGCGCAAAGATCCAGCAACTCAGCAGCCTCCCCAGGATCGATGGCTTTTTCCCATTCGTATCTGGTGGTGCCTGAGGCATTGCCTTTACCCTTGATGGTGAGCCAGGCAGCGTCATCCACCAGGCGTATCCTGACCGAACAGCCCGGTGTGGTTGGCAGGTAACCTTGTTTGATCCGGCTTTTGCGGATAGCGTATGGTTGAAAGGAGCCTTTGACCAGGAATTTGCGTTCGATTTCAAGAGCCATAGGGTACAGGGGCTATTGTTTCTTACAAAGGTAAGAATTTCAGTGGTAAAAAAGGCATTTCTACTCCGACAGGCCTGATTGTGACGCTCATGTGGAATCCATGCTGTATAACATTGTTTTGTAACACTATTGTATAATTGCATTTGCACCTTGATTTTTATACTTTGCGGAACCTTTTTCCAAAGGTCCTTGTCTAAACCGTAACACTATAAAGACAATTGTATGAAAGTGTATCAAACCAATGAAATCAAGAATCTCTCCTTGCTGGGGAGTTCAGGAGCCGGGAAAACCACTCTCGCAGAAGCGATGCTTTTCGAGGGTGGTTTGATAAAACGTCGCGGGACCGTTGAGGCTCAAAACACCGTTAGTGACTACTTCCCGGTAGAACACGAGTATGGCTATTCCGTCTTCGCCACAGTATTTCACGTGGAATGGAACGGTAAGAAGCTGAATATCATTGACTGCCCTGGCTCCGATGACTTCGTGGGCGGCGCTGTCACTGCCTTGAATGTGACCGATACGGCCCTCATCTTGATTAATGGCCAGTATGGGGTAGAAGTGGGTACAGACCACAGTTTTAGAAACACTGACAAATACAACAAACCTGCCATCT